>CADBPM010000094.1 GCA_902796595.1 uncultured Lachnospiraceae bacterium
CCTGTAGTCAGCTATCCTGTCACACATTGACTTATTGCACTCAAAAAGTATGTCTGCAAAAACCCTTGCATCTATAAAATTCCCACAAGGTAACATTTCCGAAATAAGATACTTTTTGTCAAGCCCGTCCAAAGTTTCATGAATTCTGTCGTAATAAGTCTTTCTTTTATAGAAATCCACGCTGATTATAAAAGAAATCATCAGTCCAAAAACTACGATAAGCATGATCATAAATTCTAACGGAAAATGGAATGCCGCCGAAAAAAGAAGAATCGCACACATTGAGCCAAAATAAATTACAATTTCAAGAGTTTTATCCTTTAAATATTCCTTTAATGTCATAATAATATGTATCCTTGTTTCTTTCTGGTTTCGATCGATTCACTAAGCCCCAGGTCGCAGAGCTTATTACGCAATCTGCTTACATTTACAGACAAGGCATTATCATTTACAAATTCATCATTATCCCAAAGGAGGGTCATAAGCTCGTCTCTTGATACAATCTGCCCCTGTCTTTCAAAAAGATGATTAAAAATAAGCATTTCATTCTTGGTTAAAATAATCTTTTCGCCATTCTTACAAAGTTCCCCTCTTGCAACATTTACATCAATGTCATGATAAAATCTTTTCTCTTCGCTTTTGCCAGCCCTCTTTAGCAAAGCCTTAATACGGAGTAAAAGAATGGACGGATTGTAAGGCTTGGTAATGTAATCATCTGCCCCATAACTCATTGAAAGCATTTCATCAAGTTCTGTAACACGGCTTGTAAGCATGATGACCGGAGTATCGCAATTTTTCCTGTACTCCTGCAAAAGCATTTCTCCGTTTGTTTCCGGAAGATTCACATCAAGCAGGACAAGGTCGCAAGAAAGTGCCTTCATCTGGTTAAGCACACCTTTATAGTCACTTATTTCAACCACCCTGTAACCCGCGTTGCAAAGCAGTATCTTAAGCTCTTTTCTGATTGTTTCATCGTCTTCTACTATCAATACCTGATTATTCAATTTCATTTTCCTCTCTTAAATCCTGGTTTAACTAAAACATCCGCCAACATTTTAACCTTATTCATAAAGAGACGCAAGCTAAATTGTAACAGAAAGTCAAATCTGGTTATATAATAATTTATCAGATTGGCTATATACAGTATGGTCAGTTAATGGTACTATAATGAAAAGATAAATTTCAGAGGAGGCAAAGTATAAAATGGATACTAATTTAACAAAAACAGAAAACAGCATTGATAAGAATGCGGTCAGATCAAAGCAGATTGCACTTGCAGGGCTTTTTGCAGCACTTTCCTACATAGGATTTCAGTTTTTCAGGATAGACATCCCTGTAGGACCTGCCAAAACAGCATTTCACCTTGGCAACACTTTCGTTACCCTTGCAGCTTTATTTTTAGGAGGCCCACTAGGCGGGCTTGCAGGTGGTGCAGGGCTAACTATTGCAGATCTTACAAGTGGCTATGCAACAAGCGCTCCAAAGACATTTTTCCTTAAATTTATGATTGCCCTCATAACTGGTCTTGTTGCCCACAAGGCTTTTAAGATCAATCAGATCACAGATCACAAAAAACTTGTTCTTGCAGCCGTTGTTTCGTCTGCCAGCGGACTTCTTTTCAATGTTTTTGCAGACCCTATCGTAGGATATTTTTACAAGAGATATTTGTTCGGGCTTCAGGTTGACCTTGCAGAAACCCTTGCAAAGATTTCTGCCCTTACAACTTTTGTAAATGCGGTTGCAAGCGTTGCTTTTGCTTCAATCCTTTACCTTATCTTAAGACCTACCCTTAAGAAGTCACAGCTTATCTAAAGAAAAAAAGGGACTGCCGCACTATTTGCAGCAGTCCCTCATTTTTACATTTCTTTTAAAAGTCTCTCATATTCTTCTTTACTTATTGCAATCACTCCGCCATGGCGTTTCTGATTCTTACCCATATCATACTTACCTTCCGGAACAGGTGTAAATTCCGCCTTTGCAAGAGAGTCGGCAAGAAGCGGCATATATCCCTTTCCTTCAGCAAATCTGTCTACAATAAGACACCATTTGTTTATATCTTCAATAAAGTAAGCCTCCGGTCCTTCAACTCCCATTATTGACTCAATTGATTCAGAATGAACATCAATGAAAGGTCCCTTTATAAGGTCTTCGCACTTTGTTATCTTAATATTCTTTGTAGACTCATTTTTAGAAATGCGGTAATACCAGTTGCCTTCTTTTACTATTGTAGTATCGATGATATGATCCTTCATTTCAATATACTTGAAGGGCTTTGTAAAGGTCTTAAAGTCCTTTGTAAATGAAGCATAGATTCTCTGCTTTGCATCAGTATCCCCTTCTTCCTTTACCATGGAAGCCCAGAATACAAAGAAGCTCTTTTCCGGCTCATAGTACACAGCCTCCGGTGCCCAGACGCATCCTGCTTCAGGAATACCGATTTCTATAAGCCTTTCTTCACTCCAATTGACAAGATCATCTGAATCCCATACAGCCACATACCTGCTGCCGCCAAACTGCGCCACTCCCCAGCCTTTGCCGTTTGCAATCCTAAGGTCCGTAGCAATGATATGATACTGCCCGCTCTCAGGGTCGCGAACAATAAATGGATCTCTTACCCCATTTTCACCTAAATTAGAAATAAGAACCGGTTCACCCCCGTTCAGATCATTCCAGTGAAGTCCATCCTCACTGGCTGAAAAATAAATCTGCTCGCCATTTTCCGATTCACCTATAAAGTGAACAAAAAGAAACCTTGAATCTCCCATAATACATAAACCCCCGATATTTATTAGTAAAGTACTACAACAAATTATACAAAAAAATCGGGGTATTTCAACCCCGAAAAATGCCTTTATGCCTTGTCCTTACTATTTTCCCACACTTGCGTCAGATAAAGTGCAGAAAGTCTCAGAATCCTCTTCGTATGTTGTAAATGTACCGGCAACAGTCAAAGTATCGCCTGTCTTTACCCCATCAAGACTCTTTTTATCCTTCGGGCAAAACTCTATGCCAACCTGGCAGCAGCCGGCAGTATCATATACAAAGATTCCATATAACTGCTTCCCCGACTTATCAGGCTTAAGTTTCATATATTGCCCCTTAATCTTGATCTCTTTACCAAGATATTCTTCAGGCGACTGGACCATCACATACATTTCCGTATATGCCATGGTCGCAGACTCATTTGAAAGATCAACGTCTATCCCGCCTTTATCTTCTCTACTCTTTTGTAAATTTCCCTTGTCATCAGCCTTTTTCTTAGGTTTAATGCCAGTAATGACAGGATCTGTAGCTCCCGGAACGCCAGAAGATTCTATAGATAACGATTCTTCTGATAAAGACGAAGCCTGCACGTTGGCATTACCAGAAGGAAGACTTGCAATACCCTTCAGATCTTTTTCCTCGCATCCGGCTAAAAAAACAAACAGGCAGCAAACAAGAAGAAAACGAACAGACTTTTTCATTATGATAATCCCTTTGCCTTGCCAACTATTATAAATACTATATACATAACAATGTCCGCCATAACAATAGTTGAACCGACCGGAGTTCCTGCAACTATGGCTATTAAGATTCCTGCAACTGTACAGCAGACCGAAAATACTGCCGAGCATATAGTAACCGCAAGAAAACTTTTAAATACTCTCATTGCAGAAAGTGCTGGAAATACGATCAGCGCGGATATCAAAAGTGAACCTACAAGGTTCATTGCAAGTACGATTATAACTGCAATAAGAACTGCGATTATAAGGTTATACAAAGATGCATTCGTACCGGTCGCAGCTGAAAAGTCCTCGTCAAAGGTTACAGCAAAAAGCTTATTATAAAGGTATACAAACAATCCTATAACTATTATCGAAAGTATTACAGAAAGTATAACTTCCGATTTTTTAAGTGTAAGGATTGAAGTTGAGCCAAATAAAGTGGTACATACATCACCCGATACATTTGAACTTGTCTTAAATACGTTCATAAGAAGATACCCAAAAGCAAGTGCTCCGACCGAGATCACTGCTATGGCGGCATCTCCATTAAACTTGAACCTTTTGCCACCCTTAAGCAAAAATATGGCACCGCCGACAGTTACCGGAAGTATGATAAGCATGTTGTTGGTAACTCCCATAACAGCCGCAATTGCAAGCCCTCCAAATGCCACATGTGATAGTCCGTCACCTAAAAACGAAAACCTCTTTAATACAAGTGTTACGCCCAAAAGAGAGGCACAAAGTGAGATAAGAACTCCCACTATAAGTGCATATCTAACAAAAGGGAAGGAAAAATAATGGTTTAGAGTTGCAATCATGCCTTTTCCTCCTCTCTCATTTCTTTTAAGTGCATATAATAATGAGACTTTATATAATCATCCTTAGTACCAAAATAGCTTTTTTCTGATACATGAAGAATCTTATTTGCATATTTAACAGCCTGATCAATATCATGAGATATCATTATGATAGTAACTTTATCCTTTTTATTAAGCTGTGCGATAAGCTGATACATTTCTTCTGTCACTCTCGGATCAAGTCCTGCAACAGGCTCATCAAGCAAAAGTACTTTTTCTGTAGCGCAAAGAGCCCTTGCAAGAAGCACTCTTTGCTGCTGTCCGCCCGACAGCTCTCTGTAGCTTCTGTCTTTTAAATCTACGATATCCATACGTGCCATATTTACAAGACATTTTTCTTTTTCTGTCTTAGTAAAAAATGGTCTAAAACCCATCTTTCCCACGAACCCTGACATCACCACTTCTCTTACAGAAGCCGGAAAATCTCTCTGAACGGCAGTCTGCTGAGGAAGATAGCCTATACTTCTTTTATCCATTCCATCTTCAAAAAGAATCTCGCCTGCAAGAGGAGGTACGATTCCAAGTATGGTCTTTACAAGTGTACTCTTACCAGCACCATTCTCCCCAACGATGCAGAGGTAATCCCCTGCATCAATTGAGAAAGAAAGATCAGTAAGAACTGTAAGGTCACTATATCCAAGTGTTACATCTTTGCATTCAATATATGACATAAATAGTTCTCCTAAATGCCGTATCACCATTGGATACGGCAAAGCAACGATCTTAATTCAGGGCTTCTTTTAATATATCCAGATTAGAAGTCATGATAGATAAATAATTCTTTCCATTTGCAGCATCATCTGAAGTAATTGACTGCATAGAGTCAAGAGTCAGGATCTTTGCACTCTTTGCTTTTGTGTTATCCACAACAGTCTGCGCAATATCATGATTCGGTCCTTCTATCGTAAGTACTGCTGGAAGTGAAAGCTCATCAACCTTACCGGCAAGGAATATTATCGTATTAAATGAGCACTCCGTTTCAGCAGAACAACCTACAAAAGCGGCGTAGTACTTAATACCATAATCATCTGCCATGTAACGGAACGGGAATCTGTCACCAAAAAGCACCGTCTTATTTGTACTTTTATCTACTACATCACTGTACTGCTTATCAAGTACATCAAGCTTATCCGTATAAGCCTTTAAATTAGCTTTGTAGCTTTCTGCATTTGCACTATCAAGTGCACAAAGGTCATCACAGATAGAAGCACAGAGTGTTTTTGCATTTCTTAAAGAAAGCCATACATGCTCATCATATTCAGGTCCTTCTTCCTCACCCTCTGCCTCTTCTTCATGCTCTGCTTCCATGCCTTCAACAACTTCCTCTTCCTTGACAGAATCGCCAAGAACTTCCAAAAGATTTATGACCTTCATATCCTTGTTGGTCGCTTCTGCAAGAGCATTCTTTATCCAGACGTCTGATTCACCACCAACATAAACAAAGAGGTCACAGGTTGAAATCTTTGCAATGTCAGCTGCCGTCGGCTGATAACTGTGAAGGTCCACCCCGTTATCAAGGAGCATTGTGACCTCTGCCGCATCCCTCTTATCACCAAGAATTTCATTTACCCAGTCATATTCAGGGAAAATAGTGGTAACTATCTGTAATTTCCTGTCATCTTCTGTATTATGAGAATCACTAGTTTCGCTTACCACTGATTCCTTTTTGACTGAACTTGATCCTCTTTCTGCGCTCTTTACCGTTCCGCACCCTGCAAGTGCTGCTGCGCAGATCATTACTGCAAAAAAAAGTGAAAGTATCTTCTTCATTATATTCTCCTAATATGTCATACTGTTTCAAAGCGTCACAAAGAATACAACATCAGTCATCCATTCTCACCTTTAATTCAACAAGTGTTGTTCCTTTCCTGCTCTTATCAATATCCGGCAGTACAAACAAAGCTATTATAAATATAAGCCCTGCCACAAGGGTAAATACATCAGGAGACCATGCATCTCTCTGTCCTTCCGAAACGAGTCTTATCTCTTTGCAGACAGGACAATTCTTACCGGTACAATCATGATGAATCTCCTTTATGATAAAAAAGTGGGAACACATAAGATAAACTATCATTACCAAAATAAGCACGAAACTTATCCGTCTTCTTTTATCCATAAAACCGTGTCCCTCCTTCCCTTACTAACCTGCCTTATTCTGTATCTCTGCACTCCTTGCACAAACCTATAAATACAGTCTGTGTCATATCCACCTCAAATCCATGGTCTATCTTTATATGCTCCATACAATGTCCAAACTCGTGACATGATATATGCAAAAGCCGTCCGCATTTCTTACATTTAAAGTGGTAATGGCCGACTTCTTCAGATTTATCTCCTACATACTGATAACATGCGGGCTCACCTGGAAATGAAGTAAACCTTGTAACTATTCCCTCTTCCACAAGGCGCTCCATCTGCCTGTAAACTGTAGTAGTGCCGACCTTGACACCTCTTTTTGCCATTTCAGCGCACACATCACTTACTATAACATGCTCGCCTTGTGTGCTTTCTAGATAATCAACAATCTCCTGCCTGTGTCTGGTATTATATTTTGATCTGATCTGTTCCATTATAATTTCCCTTCGCTTGCGCGATACGATAATGAGGATACCCCTTGCATTTATGATTACCTCCGGCAATGCAAGGGGCTGCGTCGTATCACTGACGTGATACGACAATACTGAAAACGATTTTCATTTTAACACGTTTCAATTTTGATGTCAATATGAAATTGGTTTTCGTTTTAGTTTTTATTATTAGTAACACACTATAAGAAAAGACTCACCCCGAACATTATACATAAAAAGCCATAAAATCCACTATCGCAATGGGTTTCATGACTTTTTTGTATTGGCTATTTATTTTTCACTCTTTTCCACTTACAAGAGGCTGAGTGCTTAATATATGATACTGGAGCTTGCTTGTAAATCTTCTAAGTTCAACATAACAGATAAGAAAATACACCATAGCTCCCACTGTAAATCCAAAACCGTAATACTTTGCCTTAAAAGAAAGTGAAACAAGAGAAACCCCCGTTGAAATGATCGCAAAGCTTACTGCTGCCCACTTCGCTCCCTTATAGTCAGTAAAATAAAGCAGGATAAGCATCAGAACATTTCCAACTGCATAAGCCCCATATCCTACGCAAAGTATCCTGAAATACCCACCCATAAGCGAATCAAAGCCAAGTGGAAGGGTATTTAACACTGCAAGCCCGATTGACATCATCAAGGCTGTAAAATAAAACTGTCTTCTTGCTGTATACGAAAGCTCATGCCACAGCACAGTGAGCATTTCCTTCTCAGCCTGCTCAATTTCAAGTATCGAGCCATTTGTATTGAAAAGATCATAATACCTGCGATACTTCGGATAAAAATTAACCTCCACAGAGGCAACGAAGTTTATCGTTGTCATAAGTATAGTTAAAAATGCAAAGAGTGCCGCAATATCATGCTGCGGTGCTGCATAAAACAGTCCATATATCTTTCTGCCGATGCTCCCTGACCACGCTATCACAAGATGTGAAAAAAGTCCTATGTTCATCATAAAACTTATAACGGCAAGAGTCCCATATTTCTTAAAATAAGACATAAAGTCAAAATAATGACCTCTTGAAACCTTAAAGTACCTGTACAAAATTCTTATATCTTCAACCATCATAACCCCATATCCCACAACCGCACTGAATAAAAGCAGGGTTGTGGCAGGTTTAAATATAAGACTAAGGATAAAAGCCGTCGCAAAAGCTCCGGTTGCTGCAAATACATAAGAAATCAGTATTTCCTTATAGCTTTTTACAGCTGTCATATAGCTCATTGCAGTAAAGGAAACTATAAGCTCCATAAAAAGCGTAAAGAAAAGAACCATCAAAGAGAGTCCTATTCCCGCAAACATAAGAAACACAATGCAAACCGCAGCCCCCACCGGCAACTCTATTGCAAGTACTCCAAGAAGAGATGATAAGATCCTGTTTTCCTTTCCTTCATATATCATATCCGCCAGATACCTTGTATTTATCATGGAAAATACCGACGTTAGGATAAGTGATCCCAAAAGTGCATAAGTTATCATACTTACAAGAAGGTCTCCTGCATGTTCCGAAAGCCCGTTTGCCTTTCCTATGTAAACTATCCCAAGAAGAAGTCCAATGCCAAGGAGCATAGGGCCGGCAGTTATCATACCTGTGTACCCGTAAGCTTTTAAAATAGACAAGACGCCTTCTTTTTTAAAAAGCTTTTTTAATTCAAATCCTATACCAGCCATAAATTATCTCCCCAAAAAGGACTAGACGGCCATGCACAAACGCTCTCGCGTTGGCCGTCAGAGTGCAGTATCATACAAAGCATGATGCTGCACTTCCTTATACATTTCCCTGTACTTATTCATCATTGTTGCATGTTTATAGTTTTTTTCCACACGCTTCTGCCCTATCTCGCCCATGGCAATCCTTTTTTCTCTGCTTTCACAAAGTCTTTCAAGGGCATTGGCAAGACCGGTCCTGTCCATCGGCGGTGCAATAAAGCCCGCTGTACCAAGGTAATCTCCAGACGCTCCATCCAAAAGCTCCTTGCAGCAGCCAACATCCGTTGTTACACATGGTCTTCTAGCCGCAAAGGATTCAAGTACAGAAAGAGGCTGCCCTTCTGACAGACTGGTCAAAATGGTGACATCAAGCTTTTCCATATATTTTGTCACATCTACCCTGCCTGTAAATATGACATTTTGAAGATTGAGATTTTCTTTTATCTCAACACACTCATCGTAGTATTCCTCGTCATCTATGCCGCCTAGCACATGAAGCCTGACATTAGGATTTCTCTGTGAAAGCTCGTAAAAGGCATAGAGAAGCGTCTTCACATCCTTTATTGGTGCAAATCTGATAACTGCACCTATGTCGACAATACCATCCTCTTTTTTTAGCGGTATGTCGCAGAACTTCTCATAATGGATTCCATTTGAGATCACCCTGCATTTTGACGCGTCGGCTCCAAGATCTATCTGAGTCTTACTTGCATTTAAAAAAAGCGAAGTAACCGTTGTTGCCCTTTTATAGGCGAGGTCTGAGAGCATATAAAAGAACTTGATCCAGTGCCTTTTAAAGTCAGGTATGACCCATTGAGCTCTTATTATTTCCTCCTCTCTCTCCCTTGAATAAATTCCATGTTCAGTTAAAAGAAGTTTTTTGCCTGTTTTGTATACTGCAAGTCCTCCAAGAAGACCTGCATACCCGGTGCATATTGCATGATAATAGTCCGCTTCCGGCACCTTCTGCTCACAAAGATAAAAAACAGGAAGAAGCATAGACCTTATCGTGTGAAATGCCTGTGCATACGCTACATAAGGGTATTCAGCCTTGCAAAGCTCTCTTAATACATTCAAAAAAGCCTCACTCATAAGGAAATTTACCGGATTGACCTTCTTTTCCTGAAAAAGCCTGAAAAGAACGTCCCAGTCAGGCTTATCGCAGTTCATCAGCTTGTCCGCCGCCGCCTCTTCCTCTTGTGTAAACCTAACCTTTCTTCCTGCATCCCCTTTAAGTCTTAGTGCCGAATCAAGAAACACTTCATGAACCTCCACAACATTTGCAGGCAGCTCGTAAACAAACTTTCCCTTATCTTCTTCCTTTGCTCCTATCACCCAGAGCACAAATTCATAGTCCGGCATAGCCTGCAGATATTCATGCATCCATGTAGACACACCACCATGCACATAAGGATAACTTCCCTCAAGTATCAGACATACTCTCATTTTAATTCAATACTCACCTTCTCTTTGTCAGCCTTAAGCAGATAAAGGGTATCATTAAGCTTTGTAAGATTTCCTCCGGATACCTTTCCTACTTCTCCTTCATTTATCCTTACAAAAAAATTAGCTTTATCCAATAAGCCCGCAATATCTATTTCAACACATCCATTTACAATCTTTGTTTCCGGTATTACATTTACAAATCTCTGCACTGCTCCCGCCATACCTGAACCTGTTACATGTTCTATATCAGGAGCAGATTCATCAACCCATGTCATATAGTCATCAAGGTTAGCACTAAGTTTCTTCCAGCCTATTTCTGCTCCTCTGTCCACATCAAGGAGATCATCCGGATGCATAAAGTGCGAGTTGACGTAATGCATATTTAATTCTGAAAATGCACTTATCCTCATATAATCATCGAGCACGCAGCTTGACACAATACGTGGAGTTTCAACAATACCATCCGGTGATACACTGAATTCCTGGCTGTATTCGTCCTTGCCGGTAAAATAAATACTAGCAATTGCCTTTATATTCTTAAAATTCTTTGTAAGCACATCCCTTCCTTCATCAGAAAGAATATTCGAGGGAGGAACATAAACCTGAGCTTTTTCCTCAGGGAAAAGCTCAGTCGTAAATTTATCCAGTTCCTTCAGAGACTTTTTCATCTCTTTCTTGTCAGGCCAACGGTTGTAGCCTTTATTCTCCTTATAGGTAAATGTATTGGTGCAAAGAGGCTGATGATTGTAGCCATGCCATCCTATTTCTCCACCCTTTCCAAGAAGAAGATTTCCAAAATAATCATAGTCGGATGTAACTTCGTTTTTGGCAAGCCTCCCCTTTGTCTTATCTGAATATGTCTCGATTATAAGTCCAGTATACTGAATATTGTGCTTGTCACTGAGTTTTAGGACATCCGGCCACCATATAGAAGAATAAAACTCTGCAACATCCATATTGTAGTCTCTTTTTATATAGGTAGCATCTCCCATCTGAACCGGTGAAGGAAAGTCGTCCAGATAATAAGTTGATGCATTTATAACCGGATAAACAGTTACATCATCAAGGAGCGAAAAAGCAGCCGCAAATATACCTCTGTATGCCTTATCGCAATAAGCAAAATTACAGACAACAGTCATACCTTTTTCAGTCTTATGCTTCCAGATAAGAGGCAATCCCGCCTCTGTTTTTGCATATACATGACTTTCTCCTGATAGAACAGGGTCAATTGAAGACTCATATCCGTCAATGATATGATAAGTGCTTTTACTTCCAAGCATAAAATCGGGTTCAGATATAAATGAGTTAACAAGAATGTAATCATCATTAAACTCTTTGATCCCAAGCTCATCTGATAAAGATGCAAGCACTCCAGAATACTGTGGTCTGTATCCAAGCATCAAATGTCCGCCTTTATCAGTCCACTCTTTAACAGTCTCAATCTGAGTACTCCAATCATTAAGGTTAGGAAAAATTATAATAAGTTTTTTATATTTACTTATGACAGCATTCGTAACCCTTGATATTTCAACCTTATCATAGCCTACTCTCATATCAGTCATTATACTATCATATTGAGTCATTGCCTTAGTGCTGGCAGCATTTTCAGGGTCGTACACAATAAGAGTATCGTGCTCTTTTGGAATAACTTTTAAATTCTGAACTTCTTCCCTAGGTAAAATCTGTTTACTTGTATCCTGCGCTTTGTAAACAATACCAATCCTCTCTGTCAAAAGAATCATGGCGATTAAAAGAAAGCCCACAAAAACTCTCGGCAGAGTATAATTTTTATTATTATTCAAAAAAACCTTCCTTCTTCCAGAATTCAAGATTTTCCCTGAAGCTTCTGGAATAATACTTTTCACTTGAATCTATCGCAGAAACAAGATTGCGCAGCATCTTGATATCTGCCATATCATACGCTATTTCAAGCTTCATCTTAAGAATTTCTTCTGATAAAGCAATCTTTTCATCAAGACTTTCTATAAGATCTCTTGCTCTTGTAAACATCCTGCTGTCAATATATGCTCTAAGGAGCCTGATATAATCTTTCTTTTCGGGTGACTTTGCAATCTTATCCTGCAAAAGTTTCTGATATGTATCTCTGTGGATCATCAAAAGCTGCCCCTCAAGTATACCGTCATTAAGATAGGACTCCATATAATTTATATATTCTCCCAACAAATCAACATTCTCAGAGTCCTTTGCGTATCTTACTGCATATTCCTGCGCCTGCATCTCACGGTTTTTTGAAAGCTCCACCATTGCAGTGGTAGCATAATGAACAACTTCTGTATCATCATTTAATCTTGCTTCATTCAATACTCTCGCATAATCATCCGATTCATCCATAAGAACATCTATCATTATCGACCTGCGAAGCTTATTGTCATTGATAAGAAGCGCATCCTCCAGCGGTACTGCCGTACCTTTTTCGACTTCAACCTCAATTGAGGCTCCGCCTGTTTCCTCAGACTTTTTTATAGCCTCAAGCTTATCTATGTATTTTCCATTTTCTTCCTTCCTTATCACCAATTCTGCAGCAAAGCCCGCGCACGGTCCAAAAACTGGGATAAGTAATACTGTCGGAAGAAAATATCTGCTTATATGAAATCTCCTTATCTTTATACCAATAACTATAATACACACAACGATCAGATGCACTATCAGTATTATCAATCCTGCTTTCATTCCATTTCCTCTACAACACGGGCGCTAAGTCCAATTTTTGTCAGTCTATCAAGGATTATTCCTTCACTGTCTTCATCAACCTGTGAAACAAGCACATATATCTTTCCACTTTCGGTTATACATGCAAAATCATTTGTTCTTATTGCCTTTTCAAGAACAGAACTTATTTCGTAAGGTGACCTCTTATCTGCATCAATTTCAAAAAGTCTTATACTTGTCAGGCGGTTCTCAACCATTTCCTTCCTTATCTCGAGCTGCTTTCTAAAATAATCTTCCTTTACAAACATTGTATCAGTGACATAAATTTCCTGAAGCTGCAGTTTCTGATAGTCCCACGCCTTAACTATAAAGTTTTCCATAAGCCCCGCAAGAACTCTGATAAGGTTCATGTAATAGTTACTTGCCTGCCTAAACTCTGCATTATAGATAAGAATAAGTACCGAAATGCCTTCCTCCGAATTTATACCCGCAATAAAGGATGGCATATCGGTATTAAGGTCAGAATTAAACCAGACCTCTCCCATTTCAACCATATCAAGTGCTTCTTTGTACTCATCAAGGTTTATCGATTTGTTAAGCTTATCCCCTATCGACTGGGAAGCAACAACAAGCCTTGCAAATCTCGCATTCTTATTATTGATAGTATAAAGAGCAATCGACTTCGAGTCGAGTACATCTTCCATTACAGGTATAGATTCCGCAAATATCTTTTCAGGTTCGGTCGTGCTAAGCTTCTTTACCACGTCAAAGATTCTTCCGAATCCATCCCTGCTTCCTATAAGATCTCTCTTGTACTGATTTTTATACTCCTGAACCTCTTCATACATAACTCTCAAAAATTCATTCTGGTTTCTAAGTTCCTTGTTTTCTCTCCTTAAGAATACAATGTCCTCTTCTCCCTTTTGTTTGTGGTAGCCGCAAATAGCCGCAACCGCAAAGTAAAGTATGAACGGCACCCAGTTGGTTGGAGCATAAAACAAAAGAGTAAGCGTTATTCCCTGACTCATGAAGGCAAAAATAAGCGAAACTATTTCAAATACAGCAGCAACAAAACCGATATTAGGTCCATAAACAGTCGACATGACCACAATATAAAGAAGTCTTATATCGATCATTCTGAACTGAACACTGTTGCCGCCTGCAAAATGCTCATAAAGTTCAACAAGAATTGCACCAAAGATCAGTTCAATGATCGTTGTTACTGTCTTATTGATATGAAACTTTTCTCTGATCCGCTGATACAGAGACTTGGCAGGTTCAAGATTTCCCTTAAAATAATCGTGGAAATCGTCAATATATTCCGCAGGGTCTCTTTCCGCTTTCCAGTTAAACTTGATCCTTGCCGTATCTTCACCGTAAACTTCCTTGCTGTGAGGCTTTCCCTCTGCAAAGTTAAGCTTGGCATTCGGATAATATTCTCTAATTCTGTCGGCAAGTTCACCGAAGGTAATACTCTTTTTAGGTCTCAGGTCTATCTGCTCACTTGCATCCGTCCACGAATCTGAAAGCCTGTACATAAATTCAGTCAGGTCGGCAGGCATGATAAGGTTCAGTCTTTCCTCGCGCGTTGAAAGGAATTTCCACTCTTCATCCTTCTCAAGCTTATCAAACATCCTCTGGAAATAATCTTTTTTCGAACCCCTGTATACAAGGAACGGGCATCTGATCTGTTTATATACCATGCCATAGCGCTCGGTGTAGTGGGTACAGAGTTCTTCTTCCGATTTAAGAATGATGTTCGTTCCAGTCTCATCATTTGAGAGAACCATTGAGCTCGTAAGAAAAACAAATTCCTTTATGTTGAAATGAACCAGCCTTGAAAATAGTTTCTTTAGTATCTCTACCTCATCCTTCGCCTTGCCTTCAAGAGTAAGGTATTCAGAAATATAGATAACCCTCTTAAAATCATAAGCCTGAAAGAGCTTCTTTGACTTCGGGTTCATGATCCCGAATGAAAACGAACGTACCTTGCCAAGTTTCTCATCTTCGCTGTCTTCCCCACAGATGATCACTGTATCATTTGGAAATGCCTTCTTTACATTATTAAGCGAAAGAAAGCTTGTATTCCCCGTAACAAAAATATCCATAGATTTGTCCTTTTTCATAAAAATTTTCAAATTTATTATAACTTTAGATATAAGAAAAATCAAATATCAAACCAAAATATCATATTTATGCTCTCAATGTATCGCCGCCACTTTCACCCTGCACGATTGAAAAAAGACGAACTTTAGTGTATTATAGTGCAAGGATTAGAAATTCAAACGGTATTCAAACTATCCCGTTTTCCAAAACAAAAGAGGTGTTTCATTGCATTCAAAGCATAAATTTATCTTTACATTACTTGCATTTTTACTTTCTTTGCCTTTATTTACCGCTGTTTCTCACACAGAATGCATGGCAAAGACCGTGCCGGCTCAAAAAATAACAGTCCTTCCGGGGCTTTGGCACGAGGAAGCTGTATCACCTGAAAATCTTAAAAAATTTAAGGATATAGACATACTTGTCATAGATGCAAGCGAATTTACAACCTATGAGATTTTTCTTATCCACCAGACAGGCTGCAAGGTTTATTCATATCTAAACATAGGCTCGCTCGAACAGAATCGCGCCTACTATGATGATTACTCACACCTTTGCTTCAAGGATTATGAAAACTGGCCGGATGAAAAATGGATTGATGTGACTTCACCTGACTGGCAAAAAAAATGTATAAACATAGGGCGGACTTACGTTGACAACGGTGTTGATGGCTTTTTTATCGATAACGTTGATGTCTACGAAGAAATGCTCTCTTTAAAAAACAAAAAAGGGAAAAATCTGTACAGTGCAAAGGCCGTCAAAGCAGGAATCGATACTATCCTTAAAGGTCTGTCAAAAGAAAACCTTGCGCCTTTAAGCATAAGTGACAGTGATCATCCCGATATAATATTAAATTGCGGTTTTGAATATATAAAAGCAAAGCTTAAGGATAATAAAAAAATATATTTTAACGGAGTTTGCCAAGAATGTGTATATACAACCGTACACTCCTATGACCCTCCTGTCTTTTCAAAGAGTACCGATGAAAACAAAAAGTATTATAGCAAGATCCTTACATCCTACCACAAAAAGGGGCTTTCTGTCTGGCTGATAGAATACAGCAACGATGCCCTTCTTACGGAACAGATTAAAAATACAGCAAATAAAAAAGGCTGGTCCGCATTCATTTCAACCAGCCTTGCCCTAAGTCATCCTTAAGATTCAAGCACTTCCTCTATCTTTGCCATAAGTGTTTCTTTTACAGCCGGTTTTAACATACAACCGGCTGGTTTTAATTTAAGAACCGCTTCAATATGCTCTCTGTCATCTACTCCGGTAAGAAAAATAACCGGAATATCCTTATATTATCGCAGCATCTGCCGGGCAACAAGAGAGCATTTAAAAATGGCGAGCTAGTCCTTTTTAAAGAAGCTCATCAAGTTCCTTGCTGTTTGCGATAACAAGCAGGTCCATGTCACTGGTTAAAGGTGCCTGCGGATCTACTCTTGTATTGAAATTGTCATCCTTCCTAACTGCAATAACATTGATGCCGTATCTGTCTCTCAATTTTAATTTTATAAGGCTTTTCCCTATCCATTCTTCCTTTGGATGAAGATTTACTATCGAAAGCTCATCATTCAGTTCAAAATAATCTATGAAATTATTGGAAACAAGTTTCCTTGCCGTTGCATTTGCGGCTTCCTCCTCAGGATAAATAACCTTGTCCGCCCCAAGTTTTCTGCATATCGTTTCCATTCGTGGCGTTGAAACCTGTGCAATTATTTCCGGAACTCCAAGTTCTTTCGAGATCATAACGCACATGATAGAAGCCTCAAGATTAGCCCCCATTGTAACCACAACCGTATCCATATTTGAAAGATCAAGCTCTGCTATTGCCTCCGCTGATGTAAGATCAGCTGTTGCAGCGTAACTTACTTCATCTGCATACTCTGCAACCACTTCACTGTCATTGTCAGCTATGAGCACATCCGCTCCGAGTTCGATAAGCTTATCTGTTAGTCTCTTCCCAAATCTGCCCATTCCAAGTACTGCTATTGATTTATTCATTCTCTATATCCTGCCTATCCAATAAAAAATCTTCCCTTAGCATAGGAAATCTTATTCTTCTCCTCAGTTCCTGCATTAAAGAAAACAACCATCGAGATCGGGCCTACTCTTCCTATATACATTGCGATGATAAGTATGATTCTCCCCGCAATTCCAAAATTTGCCGTTCCTGCCATCGAAAGACCTACAGTTCCAGTTGCAGAAAACATTTCAAACATAGCCGGTGCCATAGCCACATGTTCGGTTGCCATAAGAAGAACTGTAAGCGTAACGCTGATAAGAAGGCTTACTGTAATCACCGCAGTTGCCTTTCTCGACATCTTTTCGCTGAAAGACCTGTTAAAAACGACACTTTCATTTCTCCCCTTTGCAAAACCAAGCGCATTTACAAAAAGAGCAAAGAAGGTGACTGTCTTTACGCCACCAGCTGTTCCCATGGGGGAGCCGCCTATGAACATATACATGCAAGTGGCAAGAACCGTTGCCTGTCTCAGGTTTTCCTGCGAAAAAGAAGAAAATCCCGCTGTACGCAAAGTTACTGACTCAAAAAAAGCATTGAAAAGCCTTTTTACTATGCCCATATTGCCGATCGTTCCGGGATTACTGAATTCCATAAAAAACACCAGCATAGTCCCGCTTACAATAAGAAACCCAGTCACAGATAATACAAGCTTGGTATGTTCAGTAAGTCTGTGAAAATACTGTCTGAAACCTCTTTTGTATTTAAAGGACTTCTTAAAGGTGTCAAGACAGTCAAACCAGACAACAAAGCCAAGGCCGCCCATGATTATCAAAAACGCAGTGACAGACAAAAGATAAAAGTTATCCTGATACGCTATAAGGCTGTTCGGTCCCAATATATCTATGCCTGCATTACAAAAGGCTGAAATCGAATGAAATACAGAATACCATATCCCTCTTGCAAGTCCGTATTTAGGTATAAATACAAAAGAATAAAGCAAAGCCCCTATAAATTCTACTATTATTATCCCTCTTACAACACGCCGTATGAACTTTATGATACCTCCGATATTTTCCAGGTTGAAATAATCCATAAGAAGTGCCCTGTCCTTTATGGATATCTTCTTATTTAAAGCAAGCAGGATCATCGACGAAACCAGCACTGTCCCCATACCGCCAATCTGTATCAGAATAAGTACTACCACCTTTCCAAAAAGAGACCAGTGCAGTGACATATCCACCACTGACAATCCTGTGATACAGACCGAAGTTGTTGCTGTAAAAAGAGATGTAAGGAAATCCATTTTCACTCCCGGTGCCAGTGCAAGAGGAGTATTTAAAATGAGACTTCCTATTAAAATGATCAGAAGAAAGCCTAACGGCATCATCTGTCCAGAAGTTAGTCTGGATTTCTTCTTATCCTTTATCTTATCTGGTTTTTGCATATTATTTCTTTGATTTACAGAAGCATATCTGTAATTCAGTCCCTTTCATCATTTACCACTTTCTTTATTATTGTTTTCTGATAAACTAAACCTTTTTAAGAACCCACTTTCATTCTACCATAACACCTTTTTAAGGTCAAAATTATTGTAAATGTCCCTTACAAAAATACATGTTGCAATGCTACGTCCGCATTTCAGGTCTTCATTTTTCATCTAGTCAGCCCATTTTGCGAAATTTTATCCAATAATAGGATGTACTTTTCGTGAAAGATCTACAAATTCTGACATGCCATTACGAGGATTTCTTTACTTTGCCCATCTATACGATAGTTATCTGACAAGCATAAACAAAGACCTCTATGTCAGTACCCTTGTCAAGATACCACCATCAAGACACATAGTCTTTTATAATGGTCTTGATAAGAATATTCCAGATGAAGTAAATCTGCACTTATCAGACGCCTTTACAGGTGATAATGATAACGACAACTTTGAGTGGACTGCAAAGATTCTCAACATCAACAAAGGACACAATGAAAAGCTCATGAAGCAGTGTGCTGCTCTATCCTAATATAGCCAGTTTATAGCTGACTTTCTTATCAAGTTTCATAGCGGTGCTCCAAAGGAAGAAGCCGCCATTTACGCCGTTGAAAACGCTATCAGGCGTCCGACTCTTGGAAAGTTTTTCTTAAAAATGAAAGGAGATGCATACAGTATGTTGTTAACAAAATATATCAGCAATGAAGAATATGAAGCCCGTAGATATGAAGAGGGAGAAAATAAGGGCTATGACCTCATGGTAAAAGTTGTTGCCAAATTAAGAAAAAGGGAAAACGAAGCAGATTTACGTAAGATTTACCCCGATGAACTCATCAATAAGGCACTTATTTTAAAATGAGTAAAAACAATCACGATGATTTACTAATCATACAGTTTTTAAGTGCTGGTGCAGATTTATAATCAAAAATTCTCACTATATTCTCCTTCATTTCGAATTAATCTCCATCATAATACAACTAAATGATGGAGATTGCAAGTGAATGATGGAGATTAAGGAGAGAATTTTCTTCATTCAGATTCTCCGTAAGAAATACTCCAAGAGTCTCGTTGAAAAGACACTTGTTGATTGTCAAGTAAAATTGCCCCTTTCCATTTGTAATAGTTTCACTTTCCTTCACATTTGCTGCATTCTTGCTTTTCATACACCTTCACTCTAATAAACATATTCAAGAGGTTGTGGCCCGAGCGAGCAAGAAAAACGTTCGTTTTTCTGCCTACCTGTTTTCCCCTTGAAAGCCAGTATATAAGCGGATTTGAAAGGTCTATTGTTTTATCATACTTTACTGCTTTAATTTACTAAATTTATCAGATATAAAAATCCCCGTAATCCGCCTA
>CADBPM010000095.1 GCA_902796595.1 uncultured Lachnospiraceae bacterium
ATACTACCAGCCCAAAGAACTGAATAAAAAAATAAAAAAAATTTCAAAGTAGGATTTTCATACAACATTTTACACAACAAAAAAGAGACAGAAACCCTATAAAATCAATGGGTTAATGCCTCTATACTTTTCTTAAAGTGTCGAAAATGAGAATATAGAATAAAACTTTCTAACATGAAATGCAAGATAAAATTAAAAAATATTATTTTAAATCTTATAAATATTATCTTTATTTAAGATATATTATAATCATAAGATTACACATAGGTATTTATAGTAAGCGAAGAAAATAATTGTGGATAGAGCTTGCTCTATCCAGCATTAATTCTCGGCGACGTTTATCGTAAACGAAATTACTTATTTCGTTTACGATAGCATTGCTTTATGTAAGCCATTTATATATGAAGTTTTGCTAGCTTTTGTTTCAAAACTCAAGTTGGAAAAATGAAAAGATGAGAATAGCCACTACATTGTCCTAAAATACAGGGTTTGTAGTGGTTATTGCTATCTTAGGCTGTCAAAGGTGGTGGAAAATGATATGAGTAAACACTGTTGACGTACAGTATAATATATTTAGGAGCTGTTCTGACTAAAATTTATTTAAAGGATGTGATAGTATATTTTCAGCTTATATATAGCAGTAAAATTCTGTGGGAAATTTAAGCAAAAAGGTCTATATCTTTGTGTTAATCCCTTATAATTTAGCACAAATTTTGTGCAAAGCATTACATTTTAACCTTGATTTTTGTGACAGAGATTGAAAGCATCCTTTAATCGTGCTAAACTTATCTTATCAGACAGGAGGTTTGCATGTATATAGAAAGGGAAGCTGATAGATTTCTTGTAGAATGGAAGAGTGATCCTCATCACATGCCTTTAATTATTAAAGGGGCACGTCAGGTTGGAAAGACAGAGACGATAAGAACATTTGCAAAAAATAATTACAAGAATATAATTGAGATAAATTTTGCACTCGAAAGCAAGTATAAAACGATTTGTAGTTCCGGATATACCGTGGATGAAATTATCAAGAATATAAGCAGAATTGATCCATCAAAAGAATTCATACCATATAAAACGCTAATTTTTTTTGATGAACTGCAGGAGTATCCCGAAATTGCCACATCGCTTAAAGCATTTCGTGAAGATGGCAGATATGACGTTATCCTCAGCGGGTCGCTTTTAGGAATCAACTATAATCGAATAGAGTCAAACAGTGTCGGAAATAAGACAGAATATGACATGAAGTCGCTTAACTTCAAAGAGTTTCTTCTGGCAAAAGGTTATGAAGAGGGTATAAGCGGTTACTTTCTTGATAAAATGCTTAAGGGGGAAGCTCTTTCAGATTCAGAAATGGCTTCCTTTTCAGAATTATATCTTGATTATGCGGTATTGGGCGGTATGCCTGCGGTAGTAAAGAAGTATATCGAAACAGGAACATTTTCAAAAACACTTGATATACAGCGTGAAATATTAACAGATTATAGAGAAGATATCAGAAAGTACGCGGGTGGACTTGACCAAGCGCGGATTACAAGGGTGTTTGATTCAATACCGGTTCAGCTTTCAAAGGAAAATAAGAAATTTCAGATATCGAAAATTGCACACGGGGCAAGATTTCGAGATTATGGTGGTTGTATTGAGTGGCTTAGTGATGCAGGAATTATAAATATATGCTATTGCATGAACTTCCCGGAACTTCCACTTAAAGGTAATTATGATGAGTCAAAATATAAAGTTTATATGGCGGATACGGGGCTTTTGGTTGCATCATTAGATGATTATGCATCTGAAGACCTTCGTGCCAACAAGAATTTAGGGGTATACAAAGGAGCCCTTTATGAAAATATGATGGCTGAAAACTTGTCAAAGCTTTCACAGCCTGTATATTACTATAAAAAAGAGGATTCAACTCTCGAGGAGGATTTTTTGTTGAGAAGCAGAAATTCTCTTGTTCCTATAGAGGTAAAAGCGGGCAGTAATCGTTCCAGATCACTTAGAAAGTTGATAGATTCTGATAAATATAGTGATATACATTTTGGAATAAAATTTGCCGATTCAAATATTTCACATTCAGACAGTATATATACATTTCCGCATTTTACGGAGTTTATTGTGAAAGATTTTTTGGAAGCTACAGAATGTTAACCTAAAGCAGTTTATGCGTAATTGATGTGAAGGAAGATGTCTTTTATCAATTGAAAAGTCTGCTGTAGTGGGAGGGTAAAATGGAAAAGAAAAGTTTGTCGGTTGTTATATTGTGCGTTTAAACGCACAAGAGTGCGGAAGCTTTAATGAGCTGATGGGAAAAAGAGGGTGTTTCTACTCTCTTGTTACACTTGCAGCGTGATTATTGCAGCATTTGGCTTTGCCTGATGCCACACATTGCATGCCAACGCGAGAGTGTTTAAGCATGGTCGGATAGTAATATTATTTTAAAGAAGAATGTGTAAATGATATGATGTTTTGACATTTGTATCATACACATTCTTCTTTTTGTATCTAAAGAAATTGAATAAATTAATTGACATTGTTTTTAACTTAGATTATATTAGTTGCGGATATTTAATTAAATTATTGCTTAAAAGAATGAAAACACATACGGAGGGAAAAGCAATGACATTCGATAAGGTAAAGGAAGTAATCACAGAAACATTAAGCTTTGACGGAGATATGATCACAATGGAATCTGATTTTGCAAATGATCTTAAGGCAGATTCACTTGATCTTGTCGAGCTTTCTATGGCACTTGAAGAAAACTTCGGCATAAAGATTCCTGATGAGGAAATGCCTAAGCTTCACACTGTCGGAGATGTTGTAAATTATATCGACGGCCACAAGGCTGCCTGAATCTTTTGCATGGCGGAATGATTTCCGCCATGCAATTCTTACATTTAGGGAAAGAGAAGAGTGAGATGGGACTTAGTATTGAATCAGTAAAAGAACTTATGGCAGAGTTTTCTAAAGGAAACCTTATCACAATGAAGGTTTCTATTGGCGGGGACGGCCTTGAGCTTTCTAAATGTGGAGAAGCGGCTGTTAGTGTAGTGGATAAAAGTGGACAAACAGAAGAAAAAAAGCCATCTGCTGTGGATAACGAAAACAAGGAAGGCAAACCAGAAGGAGTAAGTGTAAATGCCCCTGTTGCAGGTATATTTTACAGGGCTAAAAGTCCGGAGGATAAGCCTTTTGTTGAGGTTGGCAGCCGCGTGAAAAAAGGCGATACAATTGGACTTATAGAAGCCATGAAGATGGTAAATGATATAAATGCTCCTTGTGATGGAGTTATCACAAAGATTGATGCCTGCAATGGCAAATTTGCAGAGTTCGGTGCATGTTTAATGGTGATCGGAAAGGAGTGATCATTTGTTTAGGAGAATAATGATCGCAAACCGCGGCGAGATCGCTATGAGGATATTCAGATGTTGTCAGGAGATGGGGATTGAGACTGTTGTTGCCTATTCCAAAGAAGATGCAGACAGTCTTCCGGTCCAGTTTGCTACAAAATCGGTCTGCATTGGTCCGGCTGACCCCGCAAGAAGTTATCTTGACGGCAATGCTCTTATTACAGCCGCCAGAGCCTACAAGTGTGATGCGATACATCCAGGCTATGGATTTCTTTCTGAAAATGCTGATTTTGCAGAAAAATGTGAGGAAAACGGCATAGTATATATAGGACCGACTGCTGCCATGATAAGACAGATGGGCGATAAGCAGGCAGCAAGAAGCCTTATGAAGAAGAGCGGGGTGCCTGTTGTGCCGGGGTCGGATGGCATCCTTTCAGATGTCAGTGAGGCAAAGAAAATCGCGGAAAAGATTGGTTATCCTGTACTTTTAAAGGCTTCAGCCGGAGGAGGCGGAAGAGGAATGAGGATAGCAAAGGATGAGAGCGAAATAAAACAGGCATTTAATGAGGCACAGGCTGAAGCTGTTGCGGCTTTTGGCAATGGTGCTATGTATATAGAAAAGCTTATATTAAATCCTCATCATATCGAGGTGCAGATATTAGGAGATAAAAAAGGACATATCGTAGAACTTGGCGAGCGCGACTGCTCCATGCAGAGACGTAATCAGAAGATGCTTGAAGAGGCGCCCGCATCCATTTTAACCAAAAAGCAGAGCGATGGCATAAGAAAGGCTGCACTTAAAGCGGCAAAGGCGGTCGGTTACGTGAGCACCGGTACAGTTGAATTTGTGCTTGATAAGGAAGGGCAGTTTTATTTTATCGAAATGAACACAAGAGTGCAGGTGGAACACCCTGTAACTGAAATGGTGACCGGTGTTGACATAATAAGAGAGCAGATAAGGATAGCGGCAGGACTTCCTTTATCGATGAAGCAGAGCGAGATAAAGATAGGCGGGCATGCGATAGAGTGCAGGATAAACGCAGAAGACCCTGAAAAGAGCTTTGCGCCATGCCCGGGGACGGTTGATTTTATTCATTTTCCGGGTGGAAATGGCGTGAGGGTGGAGAGTGCTTTGTATAATGGCGCAAGGGTGAGCCCTTATTATGATTCCATGCTTGCAAAGATAATAGTAAAGTCTGACAACAGGCTTTCTGCTATAAGAAAGATGCGTACTGCCTTGGAAGAATTTACCCTGAAAGGGGTAAAGACGAATGCGGATTTTCTGTATCTTCTTATGTATAATGAGGAGTTTATAACGGGAAAGATCGATACAGGTTTTCTTTCTCATAATGCAGAGCCTATAATCCGCTGGGCTCGTGAGAGTGACCGGATCGGGAGGCGTAAATGACGGATCAGTTTGATGAAAAAAAGAGAAAGATCGCATCTTACAGGAAATTAAGAGAGAAGAAAACAAGACTTCATCCGGCTGGAGATTTTATAAAGCTTGTGGCTGATAAGGGAAGTTTTGTTGAAATATTACCGGAGATGGTCTCGGAAGACCCGATAGGGTTTCCTGATTACAGGGAAAAGCTTGAAAAAGAAGGCATAAAGGCTTCCGCAAGTGACGCTTTTATATGCGGCAGAGCTAAGATCTTTGGCGTGAAGGCAGCAGTTGGTGAACTGTCGAAGTTCTTCCTTATGGGAAGTATGGGAACTGTTGTCGGAGAGAAGATCGTAAAGCTTTGTGAAATAGCTGAAAAAGAAGGGCTTCCATTAGTTATTTTTTCCGCATCCGGCGGAGCAAGAATGCAGGAGGGCATGCACTCACTTATGCAGATGGCACGTACTTCTACTGCCGTAACGCATTTTAAGGAGAAGGGCGGGCTTTTTATTTCAATCCTTACTGACCCTGTGACGGGCGGTGTTTCTGCAAGTTTTGCAAGCCTTGGAGATATTACGCTTGCCATACCAAATGCCCTTATAGGCTTTGCGGGACCAAGAGTGATAGAACAGACAATAGGCGAAAAGCTTCCTGAGGGATTTCAGAGAGCGGAATTTCAAAAAGAACACGGGTTCGTTGACAGGATAGTTGAAATGGACTCGATGAAAGAAGAGATTGCAAAGCTTCTTAAATTTCATGGCTACGGAGAAAAGAGTCTTAAGGTTGTAAATATATTTGAACCTGCGGGTGATTTCAACGAAAAGAGCACTAAAGAAAGAGAAGAACTTACACCGTATGAAAGAGTTGCGATAGCAAGAGACCCTGAAAGACCTAAGGTAATGGATTTTATAAATGCACTTTTTACTGACTTTACTGAACTTGCGGGTGACGGCGTAGGCGAAGAGGATAAGGCAATGGTCGGCGGCCTTGCTTATTTCAACGGGGAGGCTGTAACGGTCATAGGACACAGAAAAGGACATGATCTTAATGAAAATCTTGCCTGCAATTTTGGCATGCCCGGCCCCGGCGGTTACAGGAAAGCTGCAAGGCTTATGAAGGAGGCGGAGCGCTTTAAAAGGCCGGTTATAACGTTTATAGACACTCCCGGAGCCTACCCCGGTAAGGAAGCTGAGGAGAGAGGTATAAGTTCTGCGATCGCAGAAAATCTTTCGCTTATGAGCAATCTGAAGGTTCCTGTGATAAATGTGGTAACAGGTGAGGGCAACAGCGGCGGCGCACTTGGCATAGGGTGCGGAGACAGGATGATAATGCTTGAAAATGCGGTATATTCTGTGCTTTCGCCGGAAGGTTTTTCAAGTATACTCTGGAAGGAAAAAGGCAGAGTGAAAGAAGCGTGCGAGGTAATGAAGCTTACTTCTTATGATATAAAAGAGGCTGGCTTTGCAGACTTTATCATTAACGAAGATAAGGGTGGGATCAAGAATGACCCTTATGAGATAAGGAGAGTTTTGGGAAGTGTGCTTGCGGACACTCTTGCAGAACTTGATGCGATACCGGCAGATGAACTTTGCCACCGTCGTTTTGAAAGATATATGGCATACGGAAGAAAGAGCGCCTGTAAGGCAGGAGAGGATGATAATTATAAAGAGAGCAGGATGTTTGTATGATAGGATTTAAACTTGCGGGGTGCGGTATGGCATTGCCGGAAAAAGTTGTTACAAACGATGATATGGCAAAGATCGTTGAGACTTCGGATGAATGGATAAGTACAAGAACAGGTATAAAAGAGAGAAGGTTTTGCTCTGGAGGGGAAACGGTTGCAAGGCTTGCTGTGAGTGCGGCAAAAAAGGCGATTGCAAATGCAGGGATAGGTGCAGATAAGATAGGACTTATCATAGTGGCGACCTGTACTCCGGAAAATTCTGTTCCTTCTACAGCCTGTATCGTGGAGGAGGCGCTTGGCATACAGACAGGAGTTCCTGCGTTTGATATAAATGCGGCATGTTCAGGCTTTCTTTTTGCTCTTAAGGCAGCAGAGGGGCTGATGGAGGGAGCAGATAAAGAAAGACCTTATGCGCTTCTTATTGGAGCGGAGAGATTTTCGAAAATCCTTGATATGACAGACAGAACAACCTGCGTGCTTTTTGGAGATGGTGCCGGTGCCTGTGTTGTAAAAAAGGAAAAGGGAAAATATTTCTGCAAGATAGGGGCAAAGGGCGAGAAAGAGGCTCTTTACACAGAAATAGTTGATAAAGATGAACATATTAAAATGGATGGGAAGGCGATATTTCGATTTGCCGTAAAGGCGATCGGAGATGCCCTTGACCTTATAGAAAAAGAGACAGGGGTCAAGGCTTTTGACGCAGATCATATCGTCTGCCATCAAGCTAACAAAAGGATACTTGACCATGTTGCAAAAGACAGGGGGATAGATCCGGAAAAGTTTTTTAAAAACCTTGAAAAAACAGGAAATACCAGTGCGGCAAGTATACCGATAGCACTTGCAGATATGGAAGAAAAAGGAATGCTAAAACCGAGAAAGACGCTCATCCTTGCAGGATTTGGAGCGGGGCTTACTTGGGGAAGCGCCTTAATGGAGTGTGAATGACATGAGAAAGATGCTAAATGAGATTCTTGATATAAAATATCCGTTTATACAGGGAGGCATGGCAAATATTGCCACAGGAGAATTTGCGGCTGCCTGCTCAAATGCGGGTGCACTCGGTATAATCGGCTCCGGCGGCATGAATGCGGAAAAGCTTGAAGAGAACATTGAAAAGGCTGCAAAGCTAACAGATAAGCCTTTTGGTGTAAATCTTATGCTGATGAACCCTGATACAGACAACATGGCAGAGGTTGTTGCCAGAAACCATGTAAAGGTAGTTACAACAGGTGCAGGAAGTCCCGGAAAATATATTGAAATGTGGAAGGAAGCCGGTGTAACTGTCATACCTGTCACAGCAAGTGTACTTCTTGCAAAGAGACTTATTGTATCGGGGGCAGATATGATAATAGCAGAAGGCGGCGAGTCCGGCGGTCATGTGGGTGAAATGAGCACGATGACGCTTGTACCTCAGATGGTTGACGAGGTTGATGTGCCTGTTATCGCAGCAGGCGGTATCGCAGATGGCAGAAGCCTTACTGCCGCCCTTGCTCTTGGCGCTGTAGGGGTGCAGATGGGAACCTGCCTGCTTGTGTCAGAGGAGTGCCCGATACACGCCAATTATAAAGAGGCACTCTTAAAGGCAACGGACAACAGTACAACAGTTACAGGACGAAGCGTTAATGCTCCTACAAGAATAATAAAAAACAAGATGGCAAGAAATTATATACGCAGGGAACGCGAGGGAGCCGATAGAATGGAACTAGAAAAGTTTACGCTTGGTTCACTGCGCAAGGCTGTGTTTGACGGGAATGTTGATGAAGGTTCACTTATGGCTGGTGAGGACTGTGGAAGTCTTAAGGAGATAAGACCTGTTGAGACTATATTTGCAGAAATGGCAAGAGAAGCAGACGAGGTCATGGGCAGTATGCATTTCAACCTGGTGAGGGAAGATAAATGAGCGAAGAAAAAATTCTTGATGGACAGACGGCACTTGTAACGGGAGCCGGCGGCGGTATCGGAAGGAGTATCGTGCTAAAGCTTGCGGAGCTTGGTGCCGGGATTGTGATAAATTATTCGGGGAATGAAGTGGGAGCACGCGAGACAGAAGAACTTGCAAAAAAAGCAGGAGCTGCCAAGACTCTTGTTGTAAAGGCGGATGTTTCAAAGTCTGATCCGGTAAAGGAAATGTTTGAAAAGGCTATGGAGGCTTTCGGGAGGATAGACATACTTGTAAATAATTCCGGTGTTACGGCGGACGGCCTGCTTTTAAGAATGAGCGATGAAGATTACAGGAAGGTCATAAGTGTAAATCTTGACGGAACATTTTACTGTATGAGAGAGGCGGCAAAGATAATGGTCCGCCAGAAATACGGAAGAATCGTAAATCTTTCGAGTATAGTGGGAATAACAGGAAATCCCGGACAGGTAAATTATGCGGCAAGCAAGGCAGGAATAATAGGAATGACAAAGAGTCTTGCAAGAGAGCTTGGACGTAAAGGAATTACTGTAAATGCAGTGGCGCCGGGCTTTATAGAGACAAAGATGACAGAGAGCCTGCCGGAAGCTGCAAAGGAAAGCTTTTTAACAAAGATTCCAGCAGGAAGGGCTGGAAAGCCTTCCGAGGTTGCGGCGGCAGCAGCTTTTTTGGCAAGTCCTGCGGCTTCTTATATAAATGGACAGGTCCTTGAAGTGACCGGAGGTATGTGAAATGAAACGTAAGGTTGCGATAACAGGACTTGGTGTTGTAAGTCCTATTGGAAATAATGTGGATGAACTTTGGAAAAGTATCAAGAGTGCAAGATGCGGAATCGGTTCTATAACAAAATATGATACAACGGATCGCAAGGTAACTCTTGCCGGCGAGGTAAAAGGGTTTAATGCCGATAAGTACATAGACAAGCGTGACGCAAGAAAAATGGATATGTACACAAGGTATGCGATGGTGGCAGCAGGCGAAGCCATGGAGGATTCAGGGCTTTCAGGTGAAAATGAGAGTCACGAGCGCTGGGGCGTTATACTGGGCAGTGGAATCGGCGGAATCGGCACAATAGAAGAAGAGAAGATGCGTGGCGAGGAAATGGGGTATGACAGGGTATCTCCTTATTTCATACCGAAAGCTATCTCAAATATGGCAGCGGGAAATATTGCCATAAAGTATGATCTTCGCGGATTCTGCGGGTGCAGTGTGTCTGCCTGTGCCAGCGGGGCAAATGCGATCGGTGATGCTGCAAGGCATATAAGAGATGGTTATGGTGATGTGATGATAGCAGGCGGCGCTGAGGCGGCGATCACAACCCTTAGTATAGGTGGATTTACTTCTCTCCATGCTCTGAGTCAGGAGAGCAACCCTGACAGGGCTTCAATCCCATTTGACGCTGAAAGAAACGGCTTTGTAATGGGGGAGGGGGCAGGAGTTCTTGTTCTTGAGGAATATGAGCATGCAAAGAAGAGAGGGGCTTATATTTACGGACTTCTTGCAGGATATGGTGCAAACTGCGATGCATACCATATCACAGCTCCAAGACCGGACGGCGAAGGGGCTGCAAGGTGCATGAATATGGCACTTAGTGATGCAGGAATGAGAGCAGATGAAGTTGATTATATAAATGCACACGGAACCAGCACAAAGCTTAATGATGCAGGAGAAACTCTTGCTGTAAAGAAGGTTTTCGGCGACGATTATAAGAGGGTGGCTGTAAGTTCTACAAAGTCCATGACAGGTCACCTTTTAGGTGCCAGTGGGGCTCTTGAGGCTGTTATCACAGCGCTTGCGGTAGAAAGAGATTTTCTGCCTCCGACTGTAAATTATAAGGTTCCTGATCCGGACTGTGATCTAAGTCTTGTAACAGGAAACGGCTGTGAATCGAAAGTAAGGGCTGCAATGTCGAATTCTTTTGGCTTCGGCGGACACAATGCGGTACTTGTTATAAAGAAAGATGAGGGTTGAAATGACACTTTCAAGTAACGAGATAGCAAAGATACTTCCACATAGATTTCCGTTTCTTATGGTGGATAAGATAACGGATATGGAACCGGGAAAGAGTGCAGACGGTATAAAGTGTGTATGCGCCAATGAAATACAGTTTATGGGACATTTCCCGGGACAGGCAGTAATGCCGGGCGTGCTTATGATAGAAGCACTTGCGCAGACCGGCGCTGTGGCACTCCTTTGCGAAGAAGAAAACAAGGGAAAGCTTGTATTCTTCGGTGGGATAAAAAATGCAAGGTTTAAAAGAGTAGTTGTGCCGGGGGATGTGGTTTCTCTTCATTGTGAGATAACGGCAAGGAGAGGAACTGTAGGCTTTGGCAAGGCGATTGCCAAAGTAGGAGATGAGGTGGCTGTAAGTGCCGAAATTTCATTCGCTATAACAGACAGAAAAGAATGATGGCTAAGGTTGGACATTTGTGAACTAAGCAAGGATACGTTAAATGATTGAAAATGAGGCGAAAAAGCTGAATCTGCAACATAAGAGGTAAATTCTGCTAAAATTATTTTGTTTTTTTAAACGATAAGTGATATAATTATTGTATTGTTGTACACAATCGCAGGAACATTAACACGGGGAAGAAGCTATGAAAACAGAAGAGGCATTTGCAGAAATTTATACTAATTTTAAGCTTCATTTTTATAGAGCTATTTTTGGTAATTTTGAGAACAGAGAAGCAACATTAACTACAGTTGAAAGCTTCTGTATGGAGGTTATTCATGCTATGAAGAACCCTACCATAAATGAGTTTTCAAGGTTTATTCAGATATCTTCTCCTAATGCAGCATACAAGGTAAATAATCTTATCAAAAAAGGGTATCTTAGGAAGATCCAGTCTACAAAGGACAGGAGAGAGTATTATCTTCAAGTAACGCAGAAGTACCTTGATTATTACAATGTAAGTACCAGCTATGTTGATAGTGTCTTAAAACGCGTTGAAGAACGTATGTCAGATGAGGAATGGAAGGAATTCGGTCATATATGCGAACTTATTTCAGAAGAGCAGATGAGGGATGTGCCTCAGTATAAGGCAGATCGCAACATTCCTATGCCTAAAGAAGAAAACTGATAATAAAATAATTGTGAGGCACTCTGGTTTTGCGAACCTTTCGCGGTTTGTTAAACCGGAGTGCTTCTGTGCGTTTTTTAAGGTGTAAGAATATGAATTATTCCTGCAGGTTATGACAAATATGCAATGATACATTACAAAATTAATTTATGTTGAAATATTGATAAAATTGTGTTAATGTATACAACATAAAACGAAGGGAGGAGTACTACACATGAAGAACTATTCAAAATTAGTTGCTTTCGGTCTTACAGCTACAATGGCAGTGTCCATGCTCGCAGGATGCGGAAACAACGCACAGCCGGCAGAAGATTCCTCTATTATAAATGAAGAGGATTCATCATCTGCAGCAGTTTCATCAACTACAAGCTCAGCAGCAAGTTCTGCTGCAAGTTCAACAACCAGCCAGACAACAGCAAGCCTTGATTTCGAGGATTCAACAAAGGCTGCTGAGGCAAACGATGTAACAAATTATGATTCAACAAATTGGACTGACGAGTCAAACGAAGTATACAAGAATACACTTGGTGCTTTCGAGGAAGAATATGCAAAGGCTGAGAATGCATCTTCTATTTCAGAAAGATATGCTTTCATGGCTATAGCAGAGGCCAAGATGCTTGAAAATGCTGTTATGCTTCCACTTACATCAAAGGGCGGTTCATACACAATAAGTAAAGTAGTTCCTAAGTCAGGAGCAACAGTACTTTACGGCACAGACTCAGATAGATTTTATCAGAATCTTGTTGTAGATAAGTTCATTAGTCCTGCCGACAGAGATGAGATCAAAGCAAAATGGAACGAGATCACCGAGGATGAGAGTAAGACAGGCACATTCCGTGAATGGGTGATCAAATATCTTAAAGATAAAGGTTATAAGCTTCAGGATAAGTTTAATTTTGTTTATGCAGAGGATCCTGTAACATGGGATACATTAGGAACAAATAGAAATCCTGATAACATTGTTCTTATCAATACATGGGATTCACTTTATCAGTATGACTGTGAGAACAAGCCTCAGCCTGCGCTTGCTGAAAGTTATGAGGTGAGTGATGATGGACTTACTTACACATTCCATCTTAGAAAAGGTGTTAAATGGGTAGATTCACAGGGACGTGAAGTTGCAGATCTTACAGCAGATGATTTTGTGGCAGGTATGCAGCATCTTCTCGATGCAAAGGCAGGTCTCGAATATCTTGTTGGTAATGACGGTGCAGATATTCTTAATGCTGATAAGTATGTAAGTGGCGATGTTACTGATTTTGCAGAAGTTGGTGTTAAGGCTGTTGATGATACAACTCTTCAGTATACCCTTGAGAAGCCTTGCTCATTCTTCATGACAATGCTTTCATATTCAGTATTTGCGCCGATGAGCAGATCATATTATACTTCACAGGGTGGTAAGTTTGGTGCAGAATTCTCTGCAGATGCTGCAGATTATAAGTATGGTAAGGATAAGGATCATATTGCTTACTGCGGTCCATACCTCATCACAAATGCCACTGAAAAGAATACAATCGTATTCAAAGCAAATGATTCATATTACAACAAGGATGCTATCACTCTTAAGACAGTAACTTGGATGTATGATGACAATACAGATGCTACAAGACTTTATAACCTTGCAAAGGACGGCACGACAGATGCAGCTCCTCTTACAACTTCATCTGTAGAGGCTGCAAAGAAGGATGGCATTTTTGATAAGTATGCTTATGTATCAGATACAGATGCTACTTCATATATGGGCTTCCTTAACCTTAATCGTAAGGCATTTGCAAACTTTAACGACTCAACAAAGGCTGTATCAAGTAAGACAGTTGGTGAAGCAAACAGAACACATGTTGCTATGCAGAATCTTAACTTCAGAAGAGCTATCTGCAACTCTGTAGACAGAGCTTCTTACAACGCTCAGCGTCGTGGTGAAGATTGCAAGCTTAACAACCTTAGAAACAGCTATGTTCCAGGTAACTTCGTAACTCTTGAAGAGGATATCAATGTTGATATCAACGGAACATCTAAGGAATTCAAGGCTGGTACAAATTTTGGTGAAATTGTTCAGGAACAGCTTAATGCTGATGGCTGGAACATAAAGGTTTGGGATGCAGAAAATGCTGTATCAGATGGTTTTGATGGCTGGTACAATCCGGATCTTGCCAAGGAAGAAATCAATGCAGCAGCTAAGGAGCTTGCTGATCAGGGTCTTACTATTGACAAGGATCATCCAATTCAGATAGATATTCCTACATACACAGGTTCAGAAGTATTCGGTAATATGGGCAATGTTATTAAGCAGTCTATAGAAGCTTCTACAGATGGTCTTGTAAAGGTTAATATTGTTGAGTGTGTTGATCAGGATTCATGGACATATGCTGGCTTCTATCCAGAATATGGTTATCAGATAAACGCAGATATGACTGACGTTTCTGGTTGGGGTCCTGACTATGGTGATCCACAGACCTATCTTGGAACACTTCTTTCAAACTACTCAGGTGCAATGACCAAGAATATTGGAATGTATTGATTATTGACTAACTGTCAAGCAACGGAGTGGCGAGACAGTTAGCCTAGTAATGCAAATACTCAGCCTGCAAAACAGCGGACTGAGTATTTGCGTAACTGATTACTTCACGACGTTGAAGTAATAAACATTGTTTCCGGAAAAGCATTTTTTTAAAATCTTAGAAAGATGGCGCAAAGAGGCGGCTTAAAGAAAGCACTTCTTAGGAAACGCCATCTTTCTGTTGTTATATAGGGGCTGGCTATGGCTAAATACATTATAAGACGAATCATTCATGGACTCATCTCGATTTTCGTGGTAGTCGGTATCATCATGATACTTATCTATTCACTGCTTGACAGAAATCTTATTTTTGCAAAAGATTCTGTTTATCGTAATCTTGCAAATAACCAGAAGATCGTGTACAAGTATACTCAGTGGCAGGAATTCGGCTACGTTAATCTTGTAACTTATCAGGATTGGCTTTCATCGCTTGTAAAAAAGGGTGAATTGACAGAAGAAGAAAAGAGTTCTGTTGTCGGATTTGCAAAGACAAAAGATAATGACAGTGATAAGGTAAAACCTTACGTTAAGAAGTTTAAGAACTACTATAGATCAAAGGGCTACACTGTAGTCAGACTTAAAGCCATTATGGCAACACCTAATAAGTACGCAAAGGGCGGTCAGCAGCAGTATTTTGCATATAAGAACAGACCTCTCTTAGGCAGACTTGCCAATTATTTTACTCATATCATTACAGTTGACAGTATTCATACAGTAAAAGCAGATGTTGATAACAGGGGTATAAAGTTTACCCTGCATGATCCGGTATATCAGGGCAAATTTGCGCCTGCTATAATCGGAAATGGTACTTACCATAAGTATCTCCTTTACTTTGACAATAATTTCCCGTTCTTACACCAGAATCTTATCCAGATTAATCTTGGTAAGTCCTTCTCTGTAAATAAGGGAATTGATGTATTTAATACAATGAATGTTACCCAGGGTTCTTATGTGATCAAAAAAGTAACATATCCATCGGGACTTGTAGAGGATTCTGCAGATAATCTTCATACAGCAGTTTATGTTGCAGATTCTCTTGAAAATAACAAGGTAACAGCAGACAGATATACAGATGAATATACAGGAACAGAGACCTTCAAGTCAGGTTTTTCAAAGGTTGGATATTCATTTGTGATCGGTATAATTGCAGTATTCCTTTCATATCTTTTAGGTATTCCTCTTGCTATAACAATGGCAAGACATAAGGATAAGACCTTTGATAAGATTGGTACAGCTTACATAGTATTCATACTTGCAGTTCCTTCTCTTGCATATATCTATATGTTTAAGGCTATAGGCTCTATGCTGGGACTTCCTTCGACATTTGATATGGATTCGACGAGCAAGCTTATGTATGTACTGCCTATCATTTCACTGTCACTTCCTCAGATCGGAAGTCTTATGCAGTGGCTCAGAAGATATATGATCGACCAGATGAACGCTGATTATGTTAAGTTTGCAAGATCAGGCGGACTTTCAGAACGCGAGATCTTCTCAAGACATATCTTCAAGAATGCGTCGATACCTATTATCCAGGGTGTGCCTGGAAGCGTGCTCAGTGCCGTTGTCGGTGCGATCATAACAGAGTCTGTTTATGTTGTACCTGGTGCCGGTAATCTTCTTACAAGAGCCATAAGCATGTATGATAACGGAGTTATCGTAGGTGTATCATTCTTCTATGCAATTCTTACAGTTACATCGCGTATCATGGGTGATGTGCTTATGAGTATAGTAGATCCTCGTATCTCCTTTACATCAAAGGCAAGGTAAGCAAAGTAAATATTGCCTCCGAAAGTTTCTGGGAGGCCTGCGCACTCAGCTGCCCATAAGGCTTTTCAATGGTGAGTGATTTATCAAATATCGGGAAGAAATGACATGGAAAATAATCAGGAATTAGTAGACCTTTCTAAGTTTGGTCTTACAAATGAGGAGCTTTTTGCTCACATCGACAATAATGATGCCGATTCAGAGAAGATAACAGCTCCAAGATACTCATATTGGCGTTCAGTATTCAGAGTATTTTTCAGTAAGAAGATAAATGTAGTCATACTTGCTATACTTGCATTTGTACTTGTATTCACTTATATTTATCCGGCTGTGACAAGCTATGATCCTTATGCAAATATTTTAAATGGCGCTGCAAAGCATCTTTCGCCTGCTCAGGCTATCAAGAAGTATGGATTTAATTTACATTACATTCTTGGTACTGGTTCATCAGGTCAGTCAACCTTTGATGCTATGTGGTATGGCGCAAAGATTTCACTTTCACTTTCACTTATATGTACTGTTATCAATATGACCATTGGTGTGCTTATCGGAGCCATCTGGGGTTATAGCAAGAAAGTAGATATGGTGATGACAGAGGTACTTAACATAGTTGGTAATGTACCTACGATCCTTCTTATCCAGGTGCTTGTACTTCTTTTTACACCAAGTTTTTGGACAATGGTTTTTGCAATGACTGTAACGGAATGGATCTATGTTGCTTACTTTATAAGAACCCAGGTCGTTATCATAAGAGACCGTGAATACAATCTTGCTTCAAGGTGTCTTGGTACACCACTTGGAAGAATAGCAACAAGAAATATCCTTCCTGTACTTACATCAGTTATCGTTATGTATACAGCTCAGGTAATACCTTCATATATTTCTTATGAAGTATTCCTTGCTTATCTTGGTATGGGACTTTCTGAAATGTCTCTTGGTAAGCTTATCAACGCAGCTCAGAATGCGATGCTCACACCTGGCTGGGGATTTGAGTTCTGGAGTCCTGTTGCACTTGCAGCGGTACTTACAATAACCCTTTATGTTGCCGGTCAGAACCTCGGTGATGCCAGCGACCCAAGGACACATATGTAATGTCGTATTGCAGCGTAGCAGCAATACGACCTAGTAACGTGCTCGCAGAGTATGTTACAGCTAGTATCGTCCGCAAGGACGATACATAATACAAAAAAGAAAAATCACAAATAAAATTCAACTATTTATACATAAAGGATAAAGAATATGTCAGATAAGAAGGTACTTTTATCGGTCAAAGACCTTATAGTCAAGTTCCATGTGCGTGGTAGGATCCTTACTGCAATCCGAGGAATCTCTCTTGACATATATGAAGACGAATCCATCGCTATCGTTGGTGAGTCCGGTTCTGGTAAGTCTGTTTTTACCAAGACATTTGCAGGAATGCTTGATTCAAACGGATTTATAGATAAGGGATCTGTAGTTTTTAATGAACCTGATCTTGAAGATACAGTTGTTGCCTATACAGACAGAGCTAAGAGGACAGTAGAGAGCATTTGCTCAAAGCTTAATTCATATTCCGGCCTTGAATTCGGTGCTGAAACCTATAAGAAGATGAAGGCACTTGAGAGTGAGAAGAAGTCAAGAGAATATCTTTCACCTGAACAGGAGAAGGAATTCGCAGACAGACTTCATGAACTCACCTATCAGATGACAGAAGAGTCAAACTTAAAGCAGACATTTGATCCTAAATCTGAGAAAGATAAGATAAAGACAAGTGCAGCAAAAATAAAAGAATTTGAAGCAAAGATCAAGGCGCTTGAAAAAGAAAAAGAAGAAGTAGTAAAGAAGCATAAGGCTGCCACAAGTGCAGATACAGCTTATCTTAACAAGTACAACAGTGATATGGCTGCACTTAAGAGCCAGTATGACAAGGAAATCTCAAAAGAGATTTCAGAAGAAACAAAGAAGAGAAATCTTATCATTGCAAAGGAAGTATATCTTTCAGTAGGTCGGTACAGCTTAAGAAAAAAGCTTGGTGCAACAGGAAAGCTTCTTAAGGCTATCAAAAAAGCAATGACGATTGGTGCTGACCTTAGTAACGCTGATGTAAGAAGCAAAGTATTCAGCGATGTTGTACTTCATGTACGCTACCTTGATGAGACTGCAGACAAGCTCCATGGTACATGCGTACTTGATCTTTCAAAGATTAAATATGCAGACGACTGGACACAGATCCGTGGTACAAAGATCGCCACAGTATTCCAGGATCCTATGACAAGTCTTGACCCTATCATGACAATAGGTAAGCAGATAACAGCAGTTATCATGAAACATCAGCATCTTTCTGAAGCAGAAGCAAGAAAGAAAGCTATTGAAATGATGCATAAGGTTGGTATACCTAATGCAGAAAGCAGATTTGACGATTATCCGTTCCAGTATTCAGGCGGTATGAGACAGAGAATTGTTATTGCGATCGCTCTTTCATGTCAGCCTAAGATTCTTATATGTGATGAGCCTACAACTGCGCTTGACGTTACTATTCAGGCACAGATCCTTCAGCTTATCAAGGATCTTCAGAAGGAACTTCATTATACGATCGTATTCATAACACATGACCTTGGTGTTGTTGCCAATATAGCAGACAGAGTTGCAGTTATTTATGCAGGTCAGATAATAGAAGTTGGTAATGTTGAAGAAGTATTTTATGACCCAAGACATCCTTATACATGGGCACTTCTTTCATCACTTCCTCAGCTCGCAGTCAAGGGTGAAGAGCTTTACTCAATTACAGGTACACCGCCATCACTTTACAATGAGATCGAAGGCGATGCATTTGCCCCTCGAAATCCTCACTGCATGAAGGTGGACACACTTGCAACACCTCCTATGTTCAAGGTTACTGAAACACATTTTGCAAAGACATGGTTGTGTGATCCTCGTGCGCCAAAGGTTGCAAAGCCTGCAGCAATCGAAAACATTACAGAAAAACTGGTCAAAGCATTTAATATTTAACAGGACAGGAGCATTATCGTGGCTAACAAGAATATAAATCAGGCAACCACTGCTGAAAATGGGGCAGCTCATTTACCGGAGCACGGTCCTATAGATGAACATGGAAGAGAAGTCCTTCTTTCAGTTAAGAATATCGATATTACTTTTGGTAAAGGTGAAAATGCAGTCAAAGCTGTCAGGGATGCAAGCTTTGATATATATAAGGGCGAGACTTTTTCACTTGTTGGTGAGTCTGGTTCAGGTAAGACAACAATCGGTCGTGCGGTTATCAGAGTTAACCCGCTAGCAGCCGGTGAGATCGATTACAAGGGCGTAAAGATAAGCGGCAAGATTCCTAAGAGTCTTGATCGTGAAGTTATCAGAAATGTACAGATGGTATTTCAGGACCCTGCTGCATCTCTTAACGAGAGAGCAACTATCGATTACATTGTTTCCGAGGGTCTTTATAATTTCCACCTGTATGAAAATGAAGCTGACAGAGTAGAAAAAGTAGAAAAGATGATAAAGGAAGTTGGTCTTCTTCCTGAGCATCTTACCCGTTACCCTCATGAGTTCTCTGGTGGACAGAGACAGAGAATCGGTATCGCAAGAGCCATGGTCATGGAACCAGAGCTTGTTGTTGCCGATGAACCTATTTCAGCACTTGATGTTTCTATCCGTGCTCAGGTTCTCAACCTTATGAAGAAGTTCCAGAGAGAAAAGGGCGTTACATATCTTTTCATAGCTCATGACCTCTCTGTTGTCAGATATATTTCTGACCGTATTGGCGTTATTTATAAGGGTAATATTGTAGAGGTTGCAGATGCGGAAGAGCTCTTTAACTTCCCGCTCCATCCATATACACACTCACTTATCTCCGCAATCCCTATTCCGGATCCTAAGCTTGAGAAGAACAAGGAACTCTTTACCTATGATCCTTCTATACATGATTACAGCGAAGATAAGCCTAAGATGGTCGATATAGGTCATCATCATTATGTATATGGCAACAAGAAGGAAATAGAGGAATATAAGAAAATACGTGAAGCCGGAGTGCCTATCAAGTCTATCACCATTCTTGATGAGGCCGCAAAGGCAAAGAGAGATGAAGAAAAGAAGATAAAGGATACTGACAGTGATGCTGAGCTTGCAAGCAGGCTTTCATCAGGAGATTATTTTATTAATGCGCCTACGCACGATACAGGCAGTATGTGGTATTCAGTGCTTGGTTTCTTCCTTCCGATAATCGGTCTTATCATCTGGCCGATATTCAGACGCACAAATTATATAAGAAACTATAAGGCTGTAAAGAAGGGTACTATAGCCGGTCTCATTCTTTTGGCTATCATAGTCGGATTATTTATACTTGCACTTATTTTTGCGTCTGTATAAAAATGAATAGCACTTAGGGTGTTATTCAAAATTAAGTTTGCTGTCAAAACCTATATAACAAAAAAGCCACCATATTGCGGTGGCTTTTTGCATTAGGTGAATTAATGAAAAGAAATCAGAACAGGTCAGTCAGAAGGAATTTCATTATTTTTAAAAAGGGTCATCATTTCATTAGTCAGGGAAAAGTCATTTGACTGAAGTTCTATTTCTTCTCTTGTAACCCATTTTGCTATCTTTAATTCTTTTTCATCCATGATTATCTCATCGCTTCCGTCCACATCACAGAAAAAACCAGCGAGGATATCATCCGCCGCACCCCAGGGCTGAGATTTGTAGTAGGTTATATTTTTAACATTTAAACCTGTTTCCTCTTTTACTTCTCTTTTTACTGTCTGTTCGAGGGTTTCACCGATTTCGGTAAAGCCGGCGACAAGAGCATACTCTGTAAATGGGCGGTTGGCATATTTGGTAACAAGAAGCTTATCTTTGTTTTTTATGCCAACGATCACAGCGGGCATGATACGCGGATATACAGTGTTTCTGCAGTCAGGGCAGACCATTGCACGTTCAAGGCTTGAATGGCCCATACTGGCGCCACAGCGACCGCAGAAGCGGGTTTTTGTATACCAGTCGGAAAGATGGATCGCAGTTGCTATAACAAAAGACATATATTTGTCCGCAGGTGCAAGCTCATGGCGGAATTTTCTTGCAGGTTCAAAGGTAAAACCCTGAGGAATTTCTGCATTATGTCCCCTGTAGATAAAATATTCCGTATCATCGAGAGCAAAAAGGTAGGTGATGAGAGTATCGTTTGTTGAAATGCCTATGTCTTCCAAAGAGGGAAGGTATATATTTTTGCCGTCTGACCTTACAAGAGGACAGCCGTTTTCGAAGTAGAAAACGGGTGAAAGAAGAGAAGGCTTTGCAAAGGGACGGTATTCATTGAAAAGTCTGTGCGGCTCTATATCCTGAATCATATCAGCCTCCTTTTATGAGTGTGCGGATTGCATCTTTATCTATATTTTCACCGATCACGATAAGTATATCTTCACCGGTACCCTTTATTGCCACCTCGGAGTCCGTCTTTGTGAAGTTTATCTCGGTAAAGGTGCCGTCGGGCGTGGCGAGGCTTCCTTTTACGCGGATTACGTGCCCGAATGCTGGCTCAGTTAAAAGGCGCTTTGCCCTGCTTACAAGGTCGTCGGATGTAATATTTATTCCTTCGTTCATGAAAAATGTCGATTCAAAGTTGTTGTTATCCATAACGGAAAGCTTTATGTGGTCTCCGTATTTGTATCCGCAGGTTGAAATGCGCTTAAAGTCGGCATCTGTAAGCATGGACCAGTCTTTGGTGAGAACCTCAGCTTTTATGCGACGGTTGCAGGAAAATTCTTCCATTGCATTGTTTATTATCGAAATTGGATTTTTAGCCGCATTTTCATCATAAAGCTGAGACTTGCTCATAAGGATGAGACCGCAGTTTGCTGCTTCTGCCATAAGGATGTAGCGGGATTCGCGGGAAAGGTCTGGGGTGAGACCTGTATCAACAACGCAGATAACACTGCCCGCCTTGTACCACTTGTTTAAAGGCTCCTCACAGAGAGCGTCGAAAAATTCATCTGTATCGTAGATGCCGGAAGGTTCAACGATAACGTGGTCGTAGCCTGTCATTGCCATCTGGATGAGCTTTGTCTTAAAGCGTCTGCGGTGGCAGTCCAGATCGGCGCCGCCGGAGACCATTTCAATCTCGCAATTATCGGACCTGAGGTTGTAGAGTGCCATCATATCTACATTTATAGGACCGTAATCATTTTCGAGAATACATATATTGTGGCCATTTTCAATAAGCCATTTTGCATAAAGCTTTAAAAAAGTTGTCTTTCCGGAGCCTAAAAAGCCGGTTATCAAGTCAATTGTGATCATTCTTATTTACCGCAGGCATATTGACTGTCGGTGGCGTGCCTGCAGCACCACCGATGAAAGTATAACTTTGCAATTTATAAAATCGGAAATAAATTTTTTGACTATGTCATCATTTTATATACGCCTCAAATATAATGCAAGTAATAAAAAGATAAACTTTATTACGAGTAAAAACATTTGAACCAATTGTAAGACTGCTAGCGGTTTAAAGGGATTTGTGGTAAACTGTGTAAAGATTACGGATTCAGGGAGGGTAAAAATATGCCTTGTACAACTATTTTAGCAGGAAAGAATGCAACTTATAACGGTTCTACCATGATGGCAAGAAATGAGGATTCCGGTTCAGGGGAATTTACAGCAAAAAAATTTATCGTTGTAAATCCTTGTGACCAACCACGTCATTACAAGTCTGTAATGAGCGACTTTGAAATCGACTTACCGGAAAACCCTATGCGCTATACTGCTATGCCTAATGCGCTTTCAAATGAGGGTATATGGGGCGAAGCAGGTGTAAATGAAGAGAATGTGGCAATGAGTGAGACGGAGACCATAACAAGCAATGTGCGCGTGCTTGGAGCTGATCCGCTTGTAAAGAACGGCATTGGCGAGGAGGACCTGCTTACACTTGTACTTCCTTATATTCACAGTGCAAGAGAGGGTGTATTAAGGCTGGGCGCTCTTCATGAAAAGTACGGTACCTATGAAATGAACGGAGTAGGTTTTCAGGATATAGATGAAGTGTGGTGGTTTGAGTCTGTCGGCGGACATCACTGGATAGCAAAGAAGGTGCCGGATGACAGTTATGTGGTAATGCCTAACCAGCTTGGCATAGATTCCTTTGATTTTATGGATGCATTCGGTGACAGGGAAGAGAATATGTGCTCCGAGGACCTTATCCAGTTTATCGTAGAAAATGACCTTGACCTCACTATGCCTGATGAGGATGGAGAGATAGTTGAGCTTGCTGCAAGAGAGGATTTTGATGTAAGAGGCGCATTTGGCAGTCATGATGATTCAGACCATGTATATAATACGCCAAGAGCATGGTATATGGAGAAGTATCTGAATCCTAATTCATTTATATGGGAAGGTGAGGACGCAGATTTCCTGCCTGATTCAGACGATATCCCATGGAGCATGGTCCCTGAACGCAAGATCACAGTTGAGGATGTGAAGTATGTTCTTTCTTCTCACTTCCAAGGTACAAAATATGATCCATACGGAAAATATGGAGATCCAAGCCATAAGGGACAGTTCCGTCCTATAGGAATAAACAGAAATAATTTTGTTGCCCTTATCGAGCTTCGCCCGAATGTACCTGAAGAGATCATGGCAGTGGAATGGATAGCGGAGGGTTCAAATGTATTCAATGCTTTTGTACCATTCTATGCAAATATTACAAAGACTCCTGATTATCTTGCAAGGACAGATGCGGAAGTTACAACGGATAATTTCTACTGGGCAAACCGTCTTATCGGTGCACTTGCAGATAATCACTGGTCAATGTGCAATTCGCATATCGAAAGATACCAGAATTCTGTACACAGCAAGGGTCATAGATTTATAAATGAATTCGACAGGCAGTTTATAAATGCAAGACCTGAAAATGTGCAGAAGGCACTTGAAGAAAATAATGAAGAGATTGCTGCTATGGCAAAAGAAGAAACAGCAGCAGTTCTTGATAAGGTCCTTTATGAAGCAAGCATGGAAATGAAGAACGGATTTTCAAGAAGCGATGCGTAATTTTTGAGTTTGTTTTAAGCAAAGATTCATTGCCCGTATTACGGGCAATGAATTGAATTGCTGCTGTGCCAAAGTTTTTTACCATAAAGTTCGCGGTATTTTTTGGGTGTGATTCCGACCATTTTTTTAAAGGTTTGAATGAAGTGACTCTGTGAGGAAAAAGCAAGGCGGTTTGCTATTTCGATCATGCTGCAATCGCTGTATTTTAAAAGATTATGAGCAGCGTCTATTTTTTTGTCTCTTATATAATCTGAAATGGAGCTGCCAATCTCTTTTTTAAAAAGTCGTGAAAGATAACTTTCTGAAAGCCCTACTTCTGCGGCAACATCCGCAACTGTGATTTTGCTTGTTATATGTGAATAGATATAATTTATACTTTCACTGACAGGTCCTGTCTGACCGATGCGATTTGTGATGATGCGCATTCGCCCTGTAAAATCAATCACCATATCATTGTGGACAGCCTCTATGCCTTTTATTGTGTTTAAATTATCCAGTTTTTTTATATAAAAGTCACTTAAACGGAATGCAATCTCCTCGCCGAGTCCGTTTTTAATGCAGATTCTGGTCATAAGGGCAGCAGTGACAACAAAATGATATTTTATATTTGTAATCGGGTCATTTGACAAAATTCCGACGCCTTCTTTTTGTAAAAATTTGTGTTCTTCACAGTTCTTTCTTACAGCATCGATATCACCTGCCGCAACAGTTTCAAAAAAAATCTGTTCCTCCGTGATAGGCTTGTGGGACTCTTCTTTTTCGAAGGTATCGGCTTCCATTTGAAACCATTCCTTTTTCTTGGTATGTTCCGACATAGGTTCTCCTTATTATAGATAAAACTAAATTATTTCATCACAATGAAAAAATCACGTCTTAAAAGAGCATGAATATGACATTTATGACTATATTATAATATATTTGCGTGATTAAGAGAAGTAAAATCTTAAAGAAGAATTTAGACGGCACTTTTAATGTCTAAAAAAAGTAAAGGAGAAAAGTATGAGAAAAAAAGTTTTAAGCTTTGTGCTTGCTGCTGCAATGGTATCAAGTGTACTTGCCGGATGCGGCGGGAAAGATGCTGCAACATCAGGGAAACAGGCAGCAGAAGGAAAGGTTCTCAATGTCTGGTCATGGAATGACGAGTTCCAGTCAAGATTCAACGCTTACTTCTCAGAAGTAGACCATGCTTCAGATGATAAGTCTGTAACTTATCTTAAAGATGGTACAGAAGTTCACTGGATAATTAATCCTAATCAGAACGGAGTTTACCAGCAGAAGCTTGATGAAGCTCTTATGGCGAACGGCGCTAATCAGGAAAAAGCGGCAGCAGATGACAAGATTGATATTTTCCTTGCGGAAACAGATTACCTTATAAAGTATATTGATAAGAATACAAATGCTGCTATGCCTCTTAAGGATCTTGGAATTGATCCTGCTACAGAACTTGCAGATCAGTATCAGTATACAAAAGATGCGGCAAGTGATGCAGATGGCGTTCAGCGTGCTACAACATGGCAGGCTTGCCCGGGACTTTTTGTTTATCGTCGCAGTATAGCAAAAGATGTATTCGGCACAGATGATCCTGATAAGGTACAGGAGCAGGTAGCTGACTGGACAAAGTTTGAAGGTGCAGCAAAGGCTCTTAAGGATAAGGGCTATTTCATGCTTTCATCTATATGTGCTGATACATACAGAGTTTTTGGAAACAATGTAGCAACTCCTTGGGTAACAAAGGATGCTCCTGACACAGTTCAGGTTGATGAAAATATTATTAACTGGATAAAGCAGTCAAGAACCTTCTATGACAATGACTATACTCATAAGACAAGCGGTCAGTGGGTTGATGACTGGAACAAGGATATGGCTGCTGATTCAAAGGTATTTGGCTGGTTTTTCCCTGCATGGGGTGTCAACTTCACGATCAAGCCTAATACAGGCGATGCTGGTGCTGGTGATTGGGCAGTATGTAATGGACCACAGGCATATAATTGGGGTGGTTCATTCATAATTGGTGCTACCGGTACCGATAACCCTGCTCTTGTAAAGAAGGTTATGCTTGAACTTACAGCAACCAAGGACACTCTTCTTAAGATCACAGCAGATACTCTTGATTACACAAATACTATTTCAGGTATGAAGGATATTGCAGCTGACGATTCAAAGGGCGGTTCAGACTTCCTTGGGGGAGAAAATCCATATAAGTATTTTGCACCTCAGGCAGAAACAATAAAGATGGATAAGATCACTCCTTATGATCAGGGATGCTGTGAATGCTTACAGAATGCCATGAATGATTATTTTAACGGGAATACAACATTTGAACAGGCTAAGGAAGCATTTGCAACAGCTATAAAGGAAAGATATCCTGAACTTACAAAAGTTAACTGGCCTGCAAGTGCAGATGATCTTAAGTAATTAAAGTAATTGAGGCAGCCTGAAAAGGCTGTCTCAATTATTGTCGTAGTATTGTTTATTTAGTTCGGAAAGGACATTTATGAAGAAAAAAGGGATCGATTATTCAAAATGGGGTTATTTTTTCATCGCTCCATTTTTTATCTGCTTTTTTATTTTCTCCTGCATTCCGCTTATTACTACCATAAATGATAGTTTTAATCAGCATTTTTACAGTGGACTTAAGGAGATAGGACCTAATTTTATAGGGTTTAGCAATTACAAAGAGATATGGAATGCGGATCTTCCTAAATATATTTTAAATACATTTATACTTTGGATAATTGGATTTGTGCCGCAGATCGTCATAGCGCTTATCATAGCTGCATGGTTTTCTGATGGCAGATTCAAGATTCATGGTGAGCAGGGATTCAAGGTTATAATATACCTTCCTAATCTTATCATGGCATCTGCATTTTCAATGCTTTTCTTTACACTTTTTTCAAATGCAGGACCTATAAATGAGATCCTTATGCAGACACATCTGATAAAAGAACCTATTCTTTTCTTCAATTCAACAAAGTGGACAAGAGCGATCATTGCGTACATGAACTTCCTTATGTGGTTCGGAAATTCATCTATAATGCTTATGAGTGCCATTATGGGTGTAAATCCAGATCTTTTTGAAGCTGCGGAAATAGATGGATGCAATCATACGCAGATTTTCTTTAAGATCACCTTGCCTATGATAAGACCGCTTCTTGCATATACTCTTATCACATCACTTATCGGTGGTCTGCAGATGTACGATGTACCTCAGATCTTAACAAATGGTAATGGTGGTCCAAATCGTACTACAATGACACTTATCATGCTCCTTAATTCACATCTTCAGGGAAAGAATTACGGTATGGCAGGTGCCCTTTCAGTTTACCTTGCGATCATATCAGGTATCCTCTGCTTTATTGTCTATAGAATGATGAATCCTTCTGATCCAAACGGAACCAAGGCAGAAGCAAAGGCAAGACGCAAGAGAGAAAGAATGATGGGAGGAGACAGAAGATGAAAAACAAGCCATCAGTTTTAAGAAGTTTTATAGCACACCTTGTTCTTATCATCCTTTCATTCATGTGTTTGTTCTTCTTTTACATACTTATAGTCAATGCATCAAGAAGCCACAATGAGTTACAGAAGGGATTTGCGATACTTCCAAGCACTCATTTTATAGATAATTTTAAAAGCGTTGTGGGGGACGCGAGCATACCTATCGTAAATGGTGTGTTTAATTCTCTTTTTGTTGCGGCACTTACAGCAGTAGTATGTATTTACTTTTCTGCAATGACAGCTTACGGACTTTACGCCTATAAGTTCAAGTTGAGGAATGCGGCATTTACAACGATAATGGCTATCCTTGTAATGCCTACACAGGTTACTGCACTCGGTTTCTTAAGACTTATAACAAAGATGCACCTTAATGATACGCCTTGGCCTTTGATAATCCCTGCTATAGCTTCTCCTGCGGTATTTTACTTCATGTACAGTTATATGCAGTCATCGCTCCCTATGGCGCTTGTTGAGGCAGCAAGAATCGACGGGTCTGGAGAATTCCGTACATTTAACAAGGTTGTTATTCCTATAATGAAGCCGGCATTTGCTGTACAGGCAATTTTTACATTTGTCGGTTCATGGAATAATTACTTTATTCCGTCACTTATCTTTTCAACCAAAAAGAAAATGACACTTCCGGTTCTTATTGCGCTTCTTCGTGGAGCTGACTGGCTTACGTTTGATATGGGTAAGATTTACATGATGATCTTCCTTGCAATAGTTCCGATAATAGTCGTATACCTGTTTCTTTCAAAGTACATCATTGCAGGTGTTGCTCTTGGAGGAGTAAAGGAATAATAAAAAACGCGTATCTTAGGCTTAAAAAGTCTGATACGCATTTTTTGTTTTTTGGTTGAAATAAAATTGTCTCAGGGTTTTTTTCTTACAGCTTTTTTATATTCTCTGTCGATATCTCTTTCTTCATCCTTGTGGGGCAGGTTGCTAAAGAAGTTGTATATTATAGGACCTGCAGTTAAAAATGTAAGGATATCTGAAAGCATCTGAGCTGATTCTATACCGGTTATGCCGATTATCTTAGGCAGGATAAGAAGTATAGGTATGTAATAAAGTCCGCTTCTAAGGGTTGCAAGGAAAGATGCTATCCTGCTTTTTCCAATGCTCTGGAAGGTCATGTTGGACATTACGCCTACAGGCTGTACAACGAGCGCTACGCACTGAAAACGGAGGGCATTTTTACCGATGACTATTACTGCAGGGTCATCTCTGAAAAGGCTTATTAGAGGCGCTGGAAAGAGAAAACCTAAGATAGCAACGATACTTAATATACATTCCGCTGTCTTTAATGTAAAAGCAAACCCATTTCTTATGCGTTCATACTTGCCGGCTCCGTAATTGAAAGCCGCAACAGGCTGATAGCCTTGTCCCATTCCGATCATAAAAGAACCGAAGAACATTGCAAGCCTGCCTACGATTGCCATAGCAGCGATAGCAGGATCCCCGTAAGGCTTCGCCGCTATATTAAGAGTCATGCTTGAAACTGTGTTGAGCGACTGCCTTATAAGGCTTGGAAAGCCATTTTTAAAAATATGTCCGTATATGGAAGGACAGGTTGAAATGTTCGAGAGACTGATCTTGCTCATTGTCTTTCCGGAGAGGAACATATACAAAAGAATAAAAAAGCTTATATACTGAGAGAGAGCAGTTGCAAGCCCTGCACCGGAAATTCCCATATTTAAACCAAACATGAATACAGGGTCCAGTGCCATATTTAAAACACCGCCGGACACAAGCCCTATCATCGCATAAAAGGCTCTGCCCTCATAACGCATTACGTTGTTCAGCACACAGCTACAGGAAAGAGCAGGACCTGAGAGCATTATAAAAATACCATAATTTAATGCGTATGGAAGTATCGTATCTGTACTTCCGAGGAAAAGCAAGAGAGGAGTCTTTGTAAATATTTCAACTAGCATTATACAGCATGAAATAAGGAGACATATAAACAATGCACTTGAAACATATTTACTGGCATCTTTTATTTTTCCTTCACCAAGTTTTCTGCTGATTATACTGCCTGAACCATGACCACACATAAATCCGACTGCTTGAAAAACTGTCTGAATACCCATAAGGATACCGATCGCAGCACTGGCACTTGTGCCAAGTTTTCCGACAAAAAAGGCGTCTACGAGGTTGTAAATCATAGAGATCATCATGCTTATGATAGTTGGTACTGCGAGCTTTGCAATAAGTTTATCTGCGGGTGTAAGTACCATTTTTTCGTATTGTTGTATTTCTTTTTCTTCCATATAACCCTTCTTTCTGTCTGTACAGATTTATTTTAAAGCCATTGAGTTGCTTAGTCAATGAGGGAAAAGAACTATCAATCAAGGATTTTGAAACTCAATTTGTTGCAATACTTGACAATTAGCAGGGAAAATGGTTTAATATATAAGGTTTCATGTTATGAAACTTTAATAAGATGTATGAGTAGCTCAGCTGGATAGAGCGTCCGCCTCCTAAGCGGAAGGTCGAGGGTTCGAATCCCTTCTCGTACAGTAGTAAGAAGAGCTCATCGCATTATAGATTTCATCTGATGCGGTGAGCTTTTTGGTATGTAAAAACCTGCCAGGGTGTAACTGATGTGTAATGTATAGTAAGCGAAGAAAATAATTGCGGATAGAGCTTGCTCTATCCAGCAATAATTCTCGGCGACGTTTATCGTAAACGAAATTATTAATTTCGTTTACGATAGTTAGTAGCGTAATTGTTTGCTGATGTCAATAGATAAAAGTGTCAAATAATTTGATACTTTTATCTATGTGGAAAATTGTTTTATAGTATATAGCATTGTCAGTGTGCATTTAGAGCCATTCTTATGGTGATGATAGGTTACTAAATATGGAAGTTATAAAGGATATGCCATTTTGAACACTTTAAAAACTACAGGAGTGTATTATAATAATGGATGTCTGCAGATAGTAATGTTAAACAGCTGTTAGGTCGCTTGGGTAAGAGAAAGTATCAGGCAGAAAGGAGTATAATATGGAAAAGGTGGAGATTGAGTTATCTTTGAAAAACGTGAATATGTCAAAGCATCATCAGTGTACAAACCAGAGCCATTCTTGTGGCGCAGGTAGGTAAGCATTTGATTGAGGAGGAATACATTTATGAGAAAATTGATTAAAGGGGTACAAGTTAAGAATTCTAATTATATCTTCAATGTAGAGAATTTTATGCAGTATTAGTATGGGGGAATATGTCTACGATAGAAATTTCAGGATTAAATTTTTCATATCCGGATGGAAAAATAATATTCAAAAATTGTAATCTAAGCTTGAACTCTAGATGGAAATTAGGAGTGGTTGGAAAGAATGGTACTGGAAAAACCACTTTGTTAAAAATACTTTGTAAAAAATTGAATTATGAAGGAAATATAAATACAAATGTTGATCTGAAATATTTTCCGTATGAAATTAATGAAAGAGAAAGCCAGTTAAACTGCATAGATCTCATGTGTAAAAAAAATCCTAGTGCTGAAAAATGGCAGATTGCATGCGAGATGGAGCATCTGGGGATTGGCAATGAGGATGCTTGCAGGGAATTTGGAAAATTAAGCTCAGGTGAACAAATGAAGGTGATGCTTTCAGCACTGTTTGCGTCTGAAAATACATTTATTCTTATCGATGAACCGACGAATCACTTGGATCGGAAAACAAGGGAATTAGTAGGTAATTATCTTAAATCTAAGCAGGGTTTTATAGTTGTATCTCATGATAGAAATTTTTTAAATGACACAGTTGATCATATTCTGGCGATTGAAAAAAATTCTATATATGTTCAATCTGGAAATTTTTCGAGTTGGTATGAAAATAAAAAAAGAAGTGACAACTTTACAATTAGGCAAAATGAAAAATACAATAAAGAAATAAAACATTTAAAAAATATAGCAAGAAAAAAGGAAATCTGGGCTGAAAAGAATGAAAATACTAAAATAGGATTTGACCCTATAAGAGAGCCTGACAGATGTAAGGATACCAGAGGATTTATAGGAGCAAAAACAAAAAAATTAAATAGTCAGAAGAAGAATTTTGAGAAACGTCTTCAATTTCAAATAGATAAAAAAGAGTCACTTATAAATAATGTTGAAAGTCTGGATGATCTTAAGCTGTATCCTTTGTTTTATAAGCATGGATCTGTTTTGACATTAAAGAACTTTACCATTAAAAATGCTTTATCGGAAAAACAGCTTTTTAATGAAATAGACTTACAGGTGAATAGTGGTGATCGAGTTTTTATTACAGGCGAGAATGGCTGTGGCAAGACTACACTTATAAAAAGTATTATAAACTCAAGGAAAATTAGTGGTGCGGGGATATACATCAATCAGGGTCTTTTGAAAATTCCATCAGATGTGATTATTTCTTATGTGAGTCAAAAGGCAGACATTAAAGGCTCAATCTTTAAATTGCAGAAAGATAATAATTTAAATGCAAGTTTAATGTTCGCGATGCTTGATAAGCTGGGAGTAAGCAGGGAAGATTTTACGAAGAACGCCGAAGAGATGTCAGACGGGCAAAGGAAAAAGATTATGATTGCAAGCAGTCTTTTGACACCAGCGCATATATATATTTGGGACGAACCATATAACTACCTTGATATTTATACACGAGCCCAGATTGAGGAAATGATTCTAGAGTATAAGCCTACTATGCTTATTGTTGAGCATGATAAGGAAATGGAAAATAAAATTGCTACAAAGTGTTTAGCATTATAAAAAGATATGGATAAGAAAAATCAAATATTTGTGAATTTAAAATATGGAATTTCAATGCTGATAGACAGAAAGGCTTTTATAAGGTATTGGTGCCTATATACTATTATTGGTACAACGTTACCTTTTTTGACAGCATTATTTCCAAGCTGTATTGTGAGTGCTGCAAAATCAGAATCGCCTATAAGCGCAATTGAGGCAATGGTGGTTTTACTTGTAATTTTGTTGGCACAAACTGCTATTACTTATATGGAAAAAGAAAATAACAAGCAATTGTTACTTTCGAGGATTAATCTGCTTAATCCAATGATGGATAAGTACATGAAACTTCCTGTTGCCTGGTGTATATCAAAAGAAGGGCAGGAAACACTTGCGAAGGCAAGACGAAATGCTTTTGAGGGAAATTATATTGGTATGGAAGCATTTTTAAGTCAATTCCCCAATATTACCGTGAATTTTTTATGTATGTTTATTGAGTTTGTGGTTCTTGCTAAGTATAGTATATTCTTTTCTGTAGCAGTAATGGTTTCGGGAGTATTTGTATCTGCTGTTTCCGCCTGGGCAGGAAAAAAGGACGACATATATCAAGATAAGCTTGGTGAAATTTATGGAAAGCAAAGGGATTTACAGGAAGCAATTCTTGAGGAAAGTGGACGTAAGGATATATATATGTTTTCGTTAAGAGGTATACTTATACGTAGATTGTACAAGTATACTTCTCTTGCAAGAATCTTTCAGAAAAAGAGCGAAACTTGTTATGAAATATCAGATGATGCCGGAAACGTAATGGCGGCATTGAGAGATATTTTTAGGCCTTTCGTCATTTTTAGTGGGTAGTTCCACACTTATACATTGTTAATACTACTTGATATGTGTTATCCTTGATATATCAATTA
>CADBPM010000096.1 GCA_902796595.1 uncultured Lachnospiraceae bacterium
ATCACAGGCAGCATAAGCTATTTTTTAAAGTGCAGCACTTATTAATCAAGGCTTAGAAGCCTTTTTTGCTGTGGGAAGTATGAGTTAATAGATTTTTAAGTATTCAAATGTAGTGTTGTTCATCCAAAATATTATACACTATCAGTAAATGTATAAAATAATATGCCACCGTCTTACAAGCATAAAACCACCTTTCAAAAATAAACTACACCTTATATTATACCACGCCGGAGCTTTCTTCTCTACTTAAATGCATCTTTGTTGAAATGATCCTCAAAGCAGACTTTTCCAAAGTAATCATCAGGTTTTCTTATAAAGTCATTATTACTTATAAGTTTAGTTTATGTTTACTCAAAGTTCTTTATTTTTTCACCCAAAAGAGGTAAAATGGAAGGGTCAGTGTATAAACTTATTTACAAAGGACTTTAAGATGTACAAAACTTTAGGCATAATCGGTGGACTTGGCCCCCTCGCCACAGCCTACTTTTATCAACAGATTACAGATATGACCGATGTAAAAAAAGACCAGGACCATATAGAGATATTGATTCATTCTGCCCCTTCGATTCCGGACAGGACAAGCTTCATACTCGGAAAGAGCACTGACAGCCCTCTCCCTCGTATGGTTGAAATAGGACGCGGCCTTGTTCGCGCTGGCGCAGACCTTATCTCTATCCCCTGTATTACTGCCCACTATTTTCACAAGGCTCTCACAGAGCAGATTCCTGTCCCTATAATGAATCTACCGGAAGAAGTTGCCATATATCTAAATAGTCACGGCATTAAGAAGGTCGGTATTATGGCAACAGACGGAACCGTCACAAGCGGACTTTTCCAGACACAACTTACAAAACTTGGCATAGAGCCACTTATTCCAAGTCCCGAGAGACAGGCCGATGTAATGCACATCATTTACAATAATATAAAAATTGGAAAAAGTGCAGAACCGGATGTATTTGCAAGAGTCCGTGACGAACTTCAGGGAAATGGTGCCGAGGTTATAATCCTTGGATGTACGGAACTTTCCATCCTAAAACGCGATAAAATGACCGGACCTGGTTTTCTTGACGCAATGGAGGTTCTTGCTCTTCGCTCGATAGAAGAATGTAAGGCTCCTATAAGGCCGGAATACAGAGAACTTATAACAAAATAACAAAATGAAGAGGTGAACAATGCAGAGAGAACAGAAGATTGAATTCAGATATGACACACAGCTTTTGCTTGACGTCTATGGAGCTGATGATGATGAGTGTGATGATCTTGTAGACGAGATCCGCGATCACATCATGGACAATTTCAAGGGTGACAGTCTCATTGTTGCCGGTGATACCGGAGAAGATGAAGTCGGCGGTGAAAAGGCTACCATAAAACTTCATTATCATACAAATGAGCCATGGCAAACTCTTGAATATTGCAGAACTCTTGGTGAAGTTTACGATATCGTAGTTGAAGATATGGAAAGACAATCTGAGGGGCTTCACGGCTGACAGACACATTCAAGCTTATACAAAATTTATAGCTTAAATCATTTATAGTAAGTAAGGAAAATAATTGCGGATAGAGCTTGCTCTATCCAGCATCATTTCTGAGCACCGTTTACGATAAGACTGCTATGTATGATTCATAGCAGTCTTTCTTATAATAATCACAAAGCTTTATATTTTCAGTACACCTCTATCTTCCTTATTTCAACCTCACCTCATTTCATCCCTTATATTTCTTCTTTTTTCTTCTGAGCCTTCTGCGAGGCTTCAAGCCATTGTTCTTTCTATACTCATTTATCTGTTCAAATATCTTATTATAATCTCTTTCAAACAGCTCATCTGTAACTTCCTTTGCAAGAATCTCCGACGGAATGCTTTCTATTATATAATCTCTTACAAATTCCTTGCTCTTGTTCTTGTAGGCGTAGAGGCGGTGTAACTGCTGGATGTGTGCTATCTCCGGTCTCCAGAGAATAGTAAGTTTCTTATGCACATCAATCAGAGGATTTTCTTCAGGCTCTCTTAAAATATAAAAATCTAGCTCATTATCCACATTTTCAACAGTGATTATCCCCCACCACTCTGGAACATGCTCTTCAATATGCATTGCATGACTTGTACCGACAACAACATAATTCCTGTCATAATACAGGTTATAATTTTCAACCTGCCGCTTAAGTCTTGTATAAGTGTCGGCATCACTTTTGATCTCTATCCCGTAAATTATGGAATCTGTTACCATGACAACATCTGCTCTGGCTCTTCCAGTCCTCTTTTCTTCAAGTACCCTTATCTTGCCATACTTTTCTTCAAGGAAGCAAAAGAGAGGCTCTCTTATATCCTTATCCAACACTTTGGCAATTTTATTTTTATCATCATTCATAGTTATTAGTCATCTCTTATAGTTTGTTATTATTTTAACAATATATTTTTGTCACATTTTTATAGAAGTATTTCTTTGTATACATGTATTTGCCTGTATCATGGAGAATTATCTGTATTTTATCAATTTTTTTCAAAAAAGTACAGACATTTTCTTTGAAGTATGTTAAAATAATAACGAACTAAAAAGTTATCCATACTACTAAAGGAAACGGAAATAAAGTTTGAGCTGATTTCAAACTCACATCGGTGCCGCAGCAGGCACGACACCGATGGACACCATGCCTGCGGCAAGGTACAATAAATGAAACAGATTGAATATGTGATCTCAAATCCACTCGGTGTACATGCGCGTCCAGCAGCACAGCTTGCACAGTGCTGTGTATCCTTTAAAAGCCAGATAACTCTCACCTGCGGCGACAAATCTGCGGATGGTGACAACGTACTCCAGATCTTATCTCTCCACGCTAAAAACGGAAACACAATAACAGTTTCTGCGGATGGTCCTGATGAAGATGAAGCTCTTGCAGCTATCAGCAAAGTTCTTCATGAAAAGTTTGAAGAACACAAGGCTGTAAGCATACTTAAGATTGCCTTCTTCGGCACAAAAGACTACGACCGCACTTTCTTCGATCAGCTTTCCGAAGATGTTGGAGATTCAACATATAATTGTGATATCCACTATTTTACTGCCCGTCTTACAGAAGAAACAACAAGTCTTGCAAGAGGGTATGACGCAGTGTGCATTTTCGTAAACGATGAATGCAATGCAAAGATCGTAAGAAATCTTAAAGATCTTGGCATCAGACTGATCCTTTTACGCTGTGCAGGTTTCAACAACGTTGACCTCAAAGCCGCAAAGGAATGCGGCATTACTGTATTAAGGGTTCCTGCATATTCTCCTTATGCAGTTGCAGAGCATGCCATGGCACTTATCCAGGCTGCCAACAGAAGAATCCATAAGGCATACAATAAAGTAAGAGATAACAATTTCTCCCTTAGCGGTCTTATGGGACTCGACCTTCACAATAAGGTAGCCGGAATAATGGGCACAGGAAAGATTGGCGAGTGCATGGCAAGGATCTGCAAGGGTTACGGCATGACAGTTCTCGGCTGGGATGCTTATCCAAATCAGAGACTTGTTGATGAAGGGCTTTTAACTTATGCTTCAAAAGAAGAGGTTCTTTCAAGAGCAGACCTTATCTCTCTCCATGCTCCTCTTATAATGGGTGAAAACGGCACCTATCATCTTATCGATACCGAGGCTATACGCCTTATGAAGGATGATGTAATGCTTGTAAATACTGCCCGCGGTCCTCTTATCGACACAGAGGCTCTTATTGATGCTTTAAAGAAGGGAAAATTCCACGCAGTAGCTCTTGATGTTTACGAAGGCGAGGATCCTAATGTTTACACAGATCATTCTGATGACCCTCTGCCACACAGTGTAACAGCAAGACTTACTATGTTCCCTAACCTTATACTTACCTCACATCAGGCTTTCTTTACAAGAGAAGCTCTCCAGGCTATTGCGGTTACCACAATGGAAAATGCACGTAACTTCAACGAAGGGCGCGACCTCGGAAGCAGTGAAGTAAAATGAGGCATGTCCGGGGTATCCTTGGAGTAAAATGAGACATCATGAAATGATGCCTCGCAGCCCCGGACATCGTCGTCAGACGATTTGCATGTCTGGGGTTCCTTGAGTAAA
>CADBPM010000097.1 GCA_902796595.1 uncultured Lachnospiraceae bacterium
AACTCGAATAATCGAGCTCACTTCACAGATTTTATATAATTTCTAAAGAATACTCAGCATTTCTGTATTTCATTCTGCTTTTCTAAGTCGTAAGCGCTTACAGCCACAGTTGCACTAATTTATATAATAAAAGCTCCTGCAATATGCAGGAGCTCATTTTCAGTCTTCATCATCATCAAGATTGCTGTCATCCCAATTATGGTATACAGCCTGAACATCATCTTCTTCATCAAGAAGATCAAGTATTCTCTGAATCTTTGTAAGGTCACCCTCATCTGTAAGAGTAACATAGTTCTGAGGGATCATCTTCACATCAGCCTCAGCCATAGGCACACCAGCCTTTTCAAGATTCTCACGAACCTCTGAGAATTTTGCAGGGTCTGTGATGATCTCGAATGAATCTTCATTGTCAACAAAATCATCTGCACCGGCATCGAGTGCTGTCATCATGAATTCATCAGGATCTGCTTCATATTCTTCCTTATCAACAATAATCTGCCCTTTATTATCGAACATATATGATACACAGCCCTGAGTACCTACATTGCCGCCGCCCTTTGTAAATGCATTACGAACATTGGCAGCTGTACGGTTCTTGTTATCTGTAAGGCACTGAACAATGATAGCTGTACCTGAAGGACCATATCCTTCGTATGTACAATACTCATAATTTACTGAGTTCGCATCGCCTGCTGCCTTCTTGATACCACGCTCGATAGTATCGTTCGGCATGTTGTTAGACTTAGCCTTTGCAATAGCATCTCTAAGACGGCTGTTGTTGGCAGGATCCGGACCGCCTTCCTTTACAGCAACTGCGATCTCACGTCCGATGACTGTGAAGATCTTGCCCTTTGCTGCATCGTTCTTTTCCTTCTTATGCTTAATGTTTGCAAATTTTGAATGTCCTGACATATAAAACCTCGCTTTATTTTAAACTAAAAATTTCTCTCAAACGTACTAATTCTATCACAATTATGCTTCTTTTACAAGCATTTCAAATTTACGCATCACTGACGCAGTCTCTCCTGCCTCCTTTATAGCGCAAAAAATAGTATCGTCTCCCGCAATACAACCGACCACCTCAGGAAAATTGAGGCTGTCCACTGCTGCCGCCACCGCCATTGCCATTCCCGAAACAGTATTTATCACAAGAATATTTCCAGCTGTGTCTATAGATCTAAAACCGGCACGCAATATTTTTATATACTTTTCATTGTCAACCTCACTCATGCTTGCAAGCGTCGCATATCTCTGCCTGCCGTTTTCAGTAACCTTTGTAAGATTTAACTCTCTTATATCTCTCGAGATAGTAGCCTGTGTTACCTCGTATCCCTCCTCACGAAGTCTGTCGGAAAGTTCCTCCTGAGTGCCTATCTCCTCATTTTTTATCAGTTCAATGATTTTTGACTGTCGTTTAAGTTTCACGTCTGTTCCCTCATTTTTTAGACTTATGACCCTTTGATCTGGTATCAAAACATAATGATACGCGGCATACACATTTCATGCCCCTTGTATCATCATATCATCTTATTCTTAAGCACCTTAAGAAAATTATACCCCTCAGGTCTGATAAAGGATGCCACCTCATCTGCCATTTTGATGGACACAAGGTCTCCCGTATTTATCTTTATCCCCCTGTTGCCATCAAAAGAAACGATAGCCTCATCCTCCTGGCTCTTCTTACTTCTTACAACAACAATCTGGATCCTTGAAGTACATGGAGCTACAAGCCCCCTGTCACTGAAGCCGTGAGGGCATATCGGTGTTACTGCAAAAGACCTCGTTCCCGGCATGAGAATAGGACCTCCTGCGGAAAGATTATATCCCGTAGATCCTGTTGGTGTTGAAACGATTATCCCATCGCCGCAAAACCTGTTAAAGCTCACTTCATCTATCAGAATTTCGGTTGAAATGACTCTCAGCACACCGCTTCTTGCTACAACTATGTCATTCAGAGCATTTGACTTGTATATTTCTCTGCCATGCGAAATAACAGAACCCGAAAGCAAAAGCCTTTTTTCCGAATAAAATCTGTCATTCAAAAGGTCTCTTACTGTAGAATAAAGTTCATTTCTCTCTGCGCCTGCAAGGAAACCAACAGTACCAAGATTTATTCCAAGTATCGGGATATCATTAGGCGCAAGCTGTCTTGCCGACTGGAGTATAGTGCCGTCACCGCCAAGTATTATAGCGCACTCCACATCAGATGGCACCGTTTCAGGGTCTATAAAAAACTCTCCGCTAAACCTAGTTTCCTCGTTTTCAACATTTTTTACCTGTACACAACTTCCACCACGGCTTTCAATAAAAGAGCATATCTCAGCCACGTCACACTCGTTTGCTCTTGTGTTGCTGTTAGCCACAATACAGAACTTTTTCATCCATCTCTCCCCGTTAAAGCCTCAAGCTACTTTATATCTAGTTCTCCGTGAGCCTCTTTTACAACCTTCGGTATCTCTGCTATAAACGACTCCCTTACATTGTCTGTCATGCCTTCTTCATCTTTTGTCATATAAAGGAGATATTCTATGTTTCCTTCCGGTCCTTTTACAGGTGAAAATGTGAGGGCATTAAATCTAAAGCCCTGCTCGGCTGCAAAATTCATAACAAGCCCTATGACTTCTTCGTGCACTTTAGGGTCCTTTACAACTCCCTTTTTACCTACCTTCTCTCTGCCTGCCTCAAACTGAGGCTTTATAAGGCAGACCATAGAAGCAGTATCTTTAAGGAGAGGTATTGCCGCCGGAAGGATCTTTGTCAGTGATATAAAAGAAACATCCACCGATGCAAAATCGATCTTTTCAGGTATCATATCCGGAGTTACATAACGAAAGTTTGTATTCTCCATGGATATGACCCTCTCATCTGCACGAAGCTTATAGGCAAGCTGATTGGTTCCGGAGTCTATCGCATAAACCTTTGTTGCCCCATTCTGAAGCATGCAGTCGGTAAAGCCTCCTGTAGAAGACCCGATATCCATGCACACACAGCCTGTAAGATCAAGTCCATATTCCTCTATCGCCTTTTCAAGCTTAAGCCCGCCGCGGCTCACATACCTTAGAGTCTTTCCTCTCACTTCTATCTTTGCATCGTTCGGAAATGCCGTACCCGCCTTATCCTCCCTCTGCTCATTTACAAAAACGATTCCCTCCATGATGGCACGCTTTGCTCTTTCCCTTGAAGTAAAGAAACCTCGCTCTACAAGCTGCACATCAAGTCTTGTTTTATTACTCAATCAGTTTTTCTCCTGTAACTTTTCTTTAAGATAACTGCTTACCTTTTCATATACAGCGCCGCCATCTATGCCGTAGCGCTCTCTAAGCTCACCCACAGTTCCATGCTCAATATACTTTTTAGGCAGAGTAAAAGGCATAAAATCAAAAGCAAGTCCTCTTCCTGCTGCCTCCGCCATAAGCCTTTCTGTGTAGCTTCCTGTAAAAGAATTCTCTTCAAGAGTCACGACAGTATCATAATCCTTTGCAAGGCTTATAAGCATGTCGCTGTCAACTTTATCAAGAAAACGGATATTTACAAGTCCCGGTGTGTAGCCATCCTCTGTAAGCCTCTCGCATACACTGAGAGCTTCCCTTGTCATGCATCCGGTTGAAATAAATGCCACCTTGTTTCCCTTAAGCATCCATTCATTTTCATAAAGCCTTATCGGCTTATTGTATTCTTCCATGTCCTCAATAGCATTGCCTCTTGGATATCTGACTGCAACAGGGCCATCACATTCATTCACTGCAAACGTAAGCATCTCTTTCAGTTCCCATTTATTCTTAGGACTCATAACAGTAAGCCCCGGTATGGTTGAAAGGTAACTGATGTCATAAATACCTTGGTGGGTCTCCCCGTCATTTCCGACAAGACCCGCCCTGTCTATGGCAAAGACTACATGAAGGTTCTGAAGACAGACATCGTGCAATATCTGGTCATAGGCTCTCTGTAAAAAAGTAGAATAAATAGCCACAACCGGTATCATTCCTGCTGCCGCAAGCCCTGCGGCAAAAGTAACCGCATACTCTTCTGCTATACCCACATCAAAGAACCTGTCAGGATACTTATTTTTAAAATCATAAAGACCTGTGCCAAATGGCATGGCCGCCGTAATAGCTGTAAGCTTCGGTTCATTCTCTGCAAGCTCAAGCATCTTTTCAGAAAAAACATGTGTCCATGACTCGCCGGACGAAGGGTTTCTTACCTCCCCACTTTTTACATAGAAAGGAGATACCCCATGGAACCTTGCCGGATGCCATTCAGCCTTCTTATAGCCCTTTCCCTTTTTGGTGATAACATGAACAATCACAGCACCCTGCACTCTTTTGGCAGCTGTGATTACCTTATCAAGGGCTTCAAGGTCGTGTCCGTTCACAGGTCCAAGATAAGTGATCCCCATATCCTCAAAAAGCATGCCCGGAATAAAGAACCTCTTTATCGCCTCTTTGCTTGTTTTCATGTGGTCAATTATCTGTGCTCCGAAAGGAATGCTCTTAAGCCCCCTTTCAACGTCAGTCTTAAGCTTCAGATAATTGTTGTCAGTCCTTATATTATCAAGGTAGCTTGCAAGTCCGCCGACATTTCTTGCAATAGACCTCTCATTGTCGTTAAGGATAATGATAAGATTGCTGCCTAGCTTGCCGGCATTATTAAGAGCTTCAAGTGCCTCTCCGCCTGTAAGAGCTCCGTCGCCTATAACTGCAACTATCTTTTCATCCGTTCCCTTAAGGTCTCTTGCCGCCGCAAATCCCATTGCCGCCGCGATAGAAGTAGAACTGTGTCCTGCACCGAAAGGGTCACAGTCACTTTCTCTTCTCTTAGGGAAGCCCGAAATGCAGTCAAGCTGTCGAAGGTGCTCCATAGCCTCTTTTCTGCCTGTAAGTATCTTGTGGACATAAGCCTGATGTCCTACATCCCATATTATCTTATCCTTTGGGAGGTCGAGTGCTCTGTGAAGCGCTATGGTAAGTTCAACTGCTCCAAGATTGCTGGCAAGATGCCCGCCGTTTATGCTGGTTATATGAAGAAGGAACTTCCTTATATCCTTTGCAAGTTCAGGAAGCTTTTCCCGAGGTATCTTCTTCACATCACCGGTTTCATTTATTTCATCGAGTAATGACATATTATTTTTCTCTGTTCGTTAGATATTCTACAAGTTCCGAAAGGAAATGATCACTTTCGTCGTGTCTTTCATATATTGTCTCAAGTTCCCTGCATGCCTCATCAGACAGTCTTACTACTTCCTCTTCTGCCTTATCAAGACCAAGGATAGTGGCAAGGTTCTTTTTACCATTCTTAACATCACTTCCTACAGGCTTTCCGAGAACTGCCTCGTCTCCTGTTATATCAAGGATATCATCCCTTATCTGAAAAGCAATGCCGGTCTTTCCTGCAATCCTCTTGACAAGAGCCGTATCCTCACTGTCTGCGCCCGCCGCAAGAGCTCCTGTAAGAAAGGCACACTCTATAAGCGCACCTGTCTTTAATTCATCCATCTGTCTGAATGTTGCCTCGTCACATGGAAGTTTTCCTTCTGTTGTAAGAAGATCCACGACCTGACCGCCGATCATTCCGTTTAAACCTGGGAAAGATGCGATAGCCTCAAGAGCCTTTGCGACATTCTTATAGGTTTCAATATCTTCACATGCATCAAACGCCTTTACGGCAGTCTCGAAGGCAAAATTAAGGAGACCATCACCCGCAAGGATCGCCATTGCCTCCCCGTAAACCTTATGATTGGTAGGTTTGCCGCGCCTTAAGTCATCATTATCCATAGCAGGAAGGTCGTCATGGATCAATGAATATGTATGGATCATTTCTATTGCCGCGGCAAGAGGCTCTATCACGCGGGAATCATTTCCGCCAAAAAGGCTATAGGTTTCCATTGCGATCAAGGGTCTCAGTCTCTTGCCGCCCGAAAGAAAACTGTAATTCATCGCATCCGCTATAACAGACCATGAACCATGGGCTGTTGGAAGAAAGCATTTAAGCATATCTTCTGTCTCGTCCACTTTAAGTTTAAGCTTCAGAGCAAAATCCTCATTCATCTGCTTCCTCCTCTGACACTTCATTTTCCTGCAATATTTTTATCTTTTTTTCAACGTCAGTAAGGTCGCCCCTCACCTTTTTTACAAGTTCAAGTCCCTCATTGAAAAGCTTAAAAGAATTCTCCAAAGAAACTCCGGGCTTTTCCATTTCGGTTGAAATGGCATCCAGTCTTGCCATTGATTCTTCTATCGATAATTTCTTCTTTCCAGCCATAATATCATCCTTGATCTATTAAGTCTGCTCTATACTCTTTATAACTGCATTCGCACTTCCATCTGAAAAGCTTATCTTTACAGAGTCTCCTTCATGTAAGCCCTTTACAGATGAAACATTGTGCCCATTTTTATCCTCTATGTATGAATAACCGGAGGCAAGCTTTGCAAGCGGTGAAAGTCCGTTTAACCTTGCAGCCGCCACTTCAAGCCTTCTTTTCGTCTTTTCAAAGCTAAGGCTCATATCAGAGATAAGCTTTTTTTCATATCCGTCAAGTGCAATACCAGCCTTGTCAAGCTTTTTTTCCATACTCAAAAAAAGCTTTTCATAATGCTCATCTACAGACTGCCCAAGAACCATAAGCTTATGTTCGGGGCTGTTTTTAAGAAGGCGCATCTCTGCCCTGTTAAGGCTCTCCGTATAAAGGCGGAGTTTCCCCATAAAGTGGCTTCGTATGAGGTTTGCCTTGCTGTTAAGCTCTGAAAGCACTTCTGAAACATCCGGAACTGCAAGTTCTGCCGCCGCAGATGGCGTCGCCGCTCTAAGGTCCGCAACAAAATCCGCAATAGTAAAATCCACTTCATGACCGACAGCAGAAATAACAGGTGTATTGCAGGCATAAATTGCCCTTGCCACCCGCTCATCGTTAAAGCACCACAAATCTTCCATAGAGCCGCCGCCTCTGCCAACGATTATCGTATCAAGCCCCATTTCATCAAGCTTTTTTATCCCTGAAGCAATGCTTATTGCTGCGCCCTCACCCTGAACCTTTGCTGGATACAGGATAAGTTCCACATAAGGGTCTCTCCTGCCGCATACAGTAATGATATCCTGAATCGCAGCACCGGTCCTTGCTGTGACGATTCCAATGGTGCGCGGGTATTTAGGCACGGGCTTTTTATTTACCTCATTAAAAAGCCCTTCTGCCTCAAGCTTGCTTTTCAGCCTTTCAAACTCGGCATAGAGTCTGCCGATTCCGTCGAGCTCCACCCGTCTTGCATAAAGCTGATAGGAACTGTTCTTTTCGTAGGTTTCAACCGAACCTGTAACAACGACCTTCTGTCCTTCTTCAAGCTTGAATTTAAGTCCCGAAGGCACACTGCTGCGCCACATAACGCAGTTGATAGCTCCATATTCATCCTTTATCGTGAAATAGACATGTCCCGAAGAATGATATTTGAGGCTTCCCACTTCTCCCCTTACGGAAATTCCGGAAAGCAAAATATCTTTCTTGAACATGTCTTTAATATAATAACTTACCTGTGATACAGAATAAATCTTATTCATTATTTCCTCGGAGAAATCTTGCCAAGCACAGCATTTATAAATGAAGGTGACTTCTCTTCACCGTAAAGCTTTGCAAGTTCTACTGCTTCATTTATAGCTACCTTGTCGGGTACTGCATCATCAAATTTTATCTCATAAACAGCAAGTCTGATTATCGCAAGGTCTTCCTTAGGCATACGTTCAGGCTTCCAGCCAGAACTGTTCTTTGCGATAAGTTCATCTATTTCAGGAATCTTTTCGATCACAGCAAAATATCTTGAATGAAGTTCCTCTAAATATTCACCCGGAATCTCCTTAGCGTCCACATAGTATCTGAACTGCTCTTCATATTCATCTTCACCGTAAAAAGAGCTCATGAAAATGAGCCTCATAACATGTTCACGTAATTCTCTTCTTGTCATATATTAACTCTCTTATAAAATATTTGTTCACAAAAGCACCGTTTTCAAAAAACCAGCCAGCCATCATTACTTACTATGGCTGGCTGATATTTCCTGATAAATGTCGTATTGCGAAGGCACAGTTTCTGTATCCACTTCGTGGATACTTAGCACCTTTGCGATGCGAAGGCACAATTATTTCAGGAATTGGCAGTGGCAGTGTTCGGTTCAACGCCTGCAACGCGTATATCCACTTTTGTAACATGTAATCCGATCATGTTCTGGATAGAACTTACAACCTTTTCCTGAACCTGACTGGATACCTTAGGGATGCTGTAGCCATATTTAACAATGATTGCAAGTGAAACCTGCACATTAACACCCTGCATATCAATATGAACGCCCTTATACAGGTTTCTCATAGTGAAATTATCACTGAATTTTGAAGCAAGCTGTGCAACACCATCTGTTTCAAGCGCGGCAAAACCTGCAACTGCAGCAACAACTTCATCTGCCACCTGTACTTCTCCGATCTTTTCTCTTGTCTCTTTCTGGCTCATAAGAAAGGTCCTCCGTTTCTTGGTTTTAAAGAAAATGTCGTATTGCAAGGCAATACATTCTGTATCAGCTTGCTGTACCTTAGCGCTTTTGCTACGCAAAAGCACATGCCTCTTTTGTATAAACTATACGCTAAGTGACATGATTTTGCAATATGTGCTGTCGTATTGCAAGGCAATACATTCTGTATCAGCTTGCTGTACCTTAGCGCTTTTGCTACGCAAAAACACAATATACGATATAACCTTCACTCATCACCGTCAGGCGATTTGCATGAGCGAATGGTTCCTATATTTTCACTTTATGGCAGCAGATGCTTTTGGAAGGAAATAATCATCAAGCTTATCCTTATGGTCGAGTAAAAGATTATACGATACATTCTTAAGTCCTGTAAGCTGCTCTGTGAGAGCACTTGTTACAGAATTTTCAAAATGCTTGCCTGTATTGTCCCAGTAACCAAGAGCAGTTACAGCAGGCACATCCTCATGAAGTTTTAAAAGATATCTGGTATAATCAGGCAGCTTTACACCTGCATATTTAAGCACATAGCTGCCAAGATAGTTCATTGACATCTGGTTATACTCTCCTGTAAGACCGCCCTCATGGATCTTGTCACTGCTTCCTATATCATAATTTGCCCATATAAAATACGGAACGATATATCTTGAAAGCTTCTGCATAGCAGGGTCCTTGTATATGCTGTGTTCTGTGAGCTGTTCAGTGGCATCCGCATCAAATGAAGGCTGGTGGTCACCATAAAAAAGCACGATAACAGGGTCTTTTTGCTTTTCAAAATACCCTATAAAGTCCCTTAAGGCATCATCAGTCGTTCTGATAAGTGAAATGTAATTATCAAGCGCCTGAACAGAATCAAAGGATGTTATTTCAACAGGGTCTTTGAAATAGACCTTATTATTGGAATAGCCGCCATGGTTCTGAATAGTCACATTGAATATAAATAGCGGTTCATCAGGCTTACTCTTTTTGTGATCCTCATACATTTTGATCATGTCGTCAAAGTCTTTTTTGTCAGTAACAAGACCTCTTAACTGATCCATTTTAGAAAAATCATCATAAAAGACCTTTTCATCAAAACCGATAAGGTCATATACACTCTGTCTGTTGTAGCCAGATGAATAATAAGGGTGAAATGCTATCGTATGATATGGCACAGCCTGGTTCTTAAGCATCTGCACGATCGAAGGTATCGGTCTCTTAAGATACTGTGTATATGGTACCGAACCTGTCGGCATATATGCCATGGAAGTCTGCGAAAGAAGCTCAAACTCTGTATTGGCTGTAGGGCCACCGGTAACAGACATATTCACATAGCCCTTATGCGTGTTCTTTGTAAGAGACTTAAAGAAAGGTGCAACTTCCTTATCTGTCTTATAATTTGCCACAACAGAAAGATCCGAGAAAGCCTCATCCTGGATAATAATGATTGTAGGCTCTTTCCCCGCAGCCGCAGGAGCAATCACATCACTCTTTCCAAGCTCTGTATCCATAGCATTCTTTGCAAGACTCACATCATAATCCGACATATCTATCCTTGCAGTAGCATGAAGGTTACTGAAAAAATATGGAAGATAGCCATATTCATCAACCTGCTTATTGTAGTCCCATTTCAACCCGAATATACCATTATAGATGGCACCGCTGTTGAATGTAGGAATTACGATTGCCGCAATAACACCTATGGAAACTATGGTTGAAATGCCACGCTTTATAACACCACGTTTCACGTCCGTCTTTACCTTAGGCACACTGTAAATAAAGGCAAGGGTAACAAGAAGTATAAGTATTGCAAGGATAAAGTAAAAATTCACCTTTAACTTGTATTTTCCTGCAACCTCAAGTGCTGTTCCTGCGGCAGTAAGATCTCCGCTCATTATATAATTCCCGCGGAACTGCAGCACACAGAAATTGGCAACGCCTACTACCCATCCGCCTATCACACAAAGTACCGAAGGCAGTCTAATATTTCTAAAGATAGAGTATAAAAGCATCCATGCGATCATCCAGTAAAGTATATTAAAGAAAAGCATCTTGGCATCAACATTAAGATGACTTCCAAGCTGAACTTCAAGAATGATATAACTCATGATCGACGAAAGCAGGCACATGCCACTTTTCACAAACCACGGATGCTTATAAGGTCCGCCGTCCTTTATAAATAAATGCACTTTGACGAACGTTGCCCCATAAGTTATAAGCACCAGAGATACAAAGAACTGAAAATAGTCTGATGCCTTATATATAGTTAAATACCTGTCCACTGCACCATAGATTTCTGTATGGCCGTGACTTAAGATAAAGTAGCTTGCGCTGATCGCGATAAAAAGCCCGACAGGAGTATAAACAGTGTACTTGTCCTCTTTTTTTGTATCACCGCCAAAGCACATGACGAGGTAGACTGATATCAATATCGGCAGATAGATAAACAGTGTGCCCCATGCTGCATTTTCAAATTCACCTGAGTTTATAATATCATTAAATACATTTTTATTATTTCTCGCAATAGTCATAAATGTATTGCTAACTAAAAACAATGTTGGAATAAACGAAATAAGGCTTGCAGCAAGAATCCTCTTCCATCTTCTTATCACATATCCGACCGGACCTTCATAAGGGGTTTCAGTGAACATAAGGATAAGTTTTCCAAGGCCAGCAAGACAATTTATAAAAAAGTTCTTTATCTTAGCCATTTTTCGCCTCTAAATCAATCATTGCAAAGAGAAAGGATCGCATCTGCAAATATCTCAGCGCTCTTTGTGAGCAAGGAAACCTTCATTCTTTCATCTGCACCATGCATCCTGTTATCAAAGCCTTCTTCTTCACAGCCGAAGGCAACACCGCCTTCAACGTGGTGAACATAGGTGCCGCCGCCTATTGCAAGTGGCTTCGCACCTGTAACACCAAAACCCTTTTCATAGCTCTTAAGAAGGGTCTTTACAAGCTTTGAGTCTGCTGAAACGATATGTGGAGCAAACATGGGCTTGCGAACATAGTTGAAGCCAAGGTCTGTAAGTCTCTTTTCTATGACATCCCCTGTATTCTCCTCATTGGCAGCGATACTTGCTCTCATATCAAACTGTCCGGAGAAATGTGTCTCTGTAACATTGATGATATCAAAGCTTACAGTTGTCTTTCCGGATTCAGCATCCTCAATAGCTACGCCAAGTCCCTCTCCGTTCACCTTGCCAAATGGGAAGACCTGATCAAGCTTTCTTATGTACTCATTTACAGGAGCATCTGAAAGAGGGAGCTTTGCAATAAGATAAGTAAGAGCAGTTATCGCATTCTTACCTGTTTCAGGAATAGATGCATGACAGGTCTCTCCAACTGCCTCTATAAAAGTAAGTCCATCCTTTTCATTCAGGTTGAAATGTACCCCTGTCTCTTTAGTTACCTTTTCTGCAACCGTCTTAACTTCCTTTGCAGATATTCCTCTTACGCTTGCATTTGCCTTGCCCGGAGCAACATTTATCTTGACCCCGCCATTAAAGGAAACAAGACAAGGAGTCTTATCACTCTTTTCATAATCAGCGCTGAATTCGTTTGCAAGACCGCCTTTTTCTATATTTATAAGAGGCCAGTTGGCATCAGGTGAAATGGACATAGGCGCCGGCTTTTCTGTCTTATAGTAGTGCTCTATGTCACTGCTGCCGCACTCTTCATCCGAACCAAGGATAAGCCTTACGCCCTTCTTTAAAGGAAGTCCAAGTTCCTTTATGGCACGCAAAGCAAAAATTGCTGAAACAGCAGGTCCCTTGTCATCAGAAGAACCTCTGCCATAGAGGATTCCATCCTTTATAAGTGGTTCAAATGGCTTTGTTACATGCCAGTCTGCCTCGTCCCCCGCAGGAACAACATCAAGATGAGCAAGAATATCAAGTGCTCTGTCATCAGGTCCCAGATCGCCAGATATAACATAATTATCGTGATTGCAGGTCTTAAAGCCGTATTTATCAAGAATTTCAATTCCCTTTGCAAGAGCCTTTGCAGGTCCCTCACCAAATGGCTTGCCAGGAAGCGGATCCATCTTCTCAGAATTTATTCTCATAAGATCAAAAAGATCATTTAAAAGTTCATCCTTGTGATTTTCAATATATTCGTGTATCTCTTTCTCGTATCCCATAATTCTCTTCCTTCCTTTAGTCGATACTAACCTTAATTTATACCATTATGCGGAAGTTATGTCAATAATGGCAAGTTGTAGTATCCTGTAAAACAGGACACTGCAATTTTTTAAAAAAAGTCTTTACAAATCTTAAAGATTGGGTTATAATCTTATCTGTTTGCAGATGTAGTTCATTGGTAGAATGCGACCTTCCCAAGGTTGAGAGGCGGGTTCGATTCCCGTCATCTGCTTATTTTTTACTTTATTTATGTGTCTTTGCGCAGTTTGGCAATAGGCCTAAGAAACTACATTTGCTTATTTCCCTCATCTTTTATGAGGGATTTTTTTGTATTCAACTGAATATCATAGGAGGGATAATGTCAACTATAAAGCTTTACGATGAAGATGCCTATAAAACTTCTTTTAGTGCAAGGGTCTTATCCTGCAGTGAATCAGAAATAACTGAAAGGCTGCAGAAAAGACTTGCATTACTTACAGATATACCCGAAACAGTAAAAATCTATTCTCTTGTTTTAGATAAGACCCTCTTCTTTCCTGAAGAAGGCGGACAGACTCCTGACGGCGGAACTCTTACGATATGCGGCAGAGATCTTCCTGTGATAGATGTTGCTATAGATAAGACAAACACTATAAGTCACTATGTTGCTGTCTGTGACGGCTCTTCATTTCAACCTGAAGACAGTGAAGTTTCCGGAAATATCGATTTTGCCCACAGGTTCTCCAACATGCAGAATCACACAGGGGAGCACATCTTTTCCGGTCTTGTTTGCCGTAAGAAGAATTGTAACAATGTAGGCTTTCATTTGAGTGACGATATCGTCACAATGGATTATGACTGCCCTCTCACCAAAGAGGAAATAGATGCTCTTGAGCTTAAAGCAAATGAAATAATCACTAAAAACCTCCCTGTATTCTGCACTTATCCTTCAGAAGAAGAACTTACAGGACTTTCATACAGGAGCAAGATTGAAATAGACGGACCTGTAAGGATAGTTACGATCCCCGGCGTGGATGTCTGCGCGTGCTGCGCCCCACATGTAAAGAATACGGGTGAAATAGGACTTCTCAAGGTCATAGATTTTATGAAATACAAGGGAGGCACACGTCTTTCTATCCTTTGCGGCAGCAGAGCTTTTATAGATTTTCGTAAAAAGCAGGAAAAACTTGTCTCAATATCAAGGACTCTTTCCGAATCCATAGAAAACACAGACCTTGCAGTAGGTAAGCTTTACAAAGAAAAGAACGACCTTTCCTATAAACTGCGTCAGCTGCAGGGAAATCTCCTTTCCATAAAGGCTGACTCCATACCTGATAACGTTAAGCATGCTATCCTGTTTACAGAAGATTGCGATGTAAATGAGGCAAGAAAGGTCATCAATTCTCTAACTAAAAAAAGAGGCGGTTACTGTGGTGTCTTTACAGGCAGTGATGAAAGCGGCTTTTCATTTATTATCGGAAGTTCTGATCTTGACTGCTCTGTTCTTGCAAAGGAACTTAGAGAAAAGCTCAATGCCAAGGGCGGCGGCAAAAAAGAAATGATTCAGGGGCACACAGATGCAAAGGAAGATGAAATAATTAAGTTCTTTGGTTAGAGAAGTCTTGTTAGTTAAAACTAATTATGTTAAGATGATAATAGTGTCATTAAAGGTCATGTTAAAAAGGAGGATATTCAATGCCAGCAGCAAAACATGAATCTGCCGAGGATTATCTTGAAAAGATCCTTATGTTAAGGGGAGAGATAGGAAAAGTTCGTTCAGTAGATATAGCAAATAAGATGGGATTCAAAAAATCAAGTATAAGCGTAGCAATGAAAAATCTCCGTATGAGCGGACTTATTACAGTAGACGGACAGGGCTTTATAACCCTTACAGAATCAGGTGAAAAGATAGCCCAGATGATATACGAACGCCACAAGTTCTTCAGAGAATGGCTCATAAAGCTTGGAATAGACGAAGAAACAGCTACCGAGGATGCCTGCCGCATAGAACACGATCTGAGTGAAGACAGTTTCAATGCGATCAGAACTTATGTAGAAGCTCATTAACCTCAAAAAGGAGTACCTTAATAAGGTACTCCTTTTATTTATGCTTTAGGTTGACTACGTCATCAAACAAAAGTCTTCCTGCCTGATCAGAGCTTTTTAGGATCAACTCCTAGCAGCTTATACAGAGCCTTGTAGAGTGCATCTGCCTCTTCCGGTTCCAATGTAACACACTTGCCCATATTCTTTGGCACAGACAGAGCATCATCCCTAAGGGCAAGTCCCTTATCTGTAAGGGTAAGATTCATAACTCTCTCGTCATCCGTTGATCTTTGCCTTAAAACATAGCCTTTTTGTTCAAGCTTCTTTAATACGGGAGTAAGTGTACCCGAATCCAGGAAAAGGCACTCTCCCATTTCCTTTACTGTGACCTCCTTATGCTCCCACATTACCATCATTGCTATATACTGCGTATACGTCAGATCAAGCTTGTCAAGAAGCGGCTTGTAGCGTTTTGTGATTTCCCTTGAAGCCGCATAAAGAGGAAAACAAAGCTGATTACAAAGTTTTAATGACTCATATTTATCAGACATCAATCATACTCCATTATGCTATCGAATTATCAATAAAATTCTTAAGAGCTGGCTTTGGAACGAATCCTACCTGACGTCCTGCTTCAACACCATTTTTAAATACGATAAGTGCAGGTATGCTCTGAATGCCATACTTTGCAGCAAGATCCTGATTATCATCCACATCTACGCCATAGAAATTAACCTTACCTTCGTATTCACCGGAAATATCCTCAAGTACAGGTCCGAGCATCTTACACGGACCGCACCATGTTGCGTTGAAATCTACTACTGAAATATTTTCCTGAGTCTCACTAAAATCCTTTGAATTGATCTTCTTAACCATAATAAACCTCCTAAAGATGTATAGGTATTCGCCCAAAATTCATATTCATGGCTTAATTATATCGTGCGCAATTTAATTTGTCAACATGAATTTGCAATTATCGCAAACAAATTATTGTTTGTGATAAACTTTGCTCGTAAATATTGCCTAATAGAGCAAGCTCTACACGCAACTACTTAATTCGCTTACTATAAATTGCACAAAAAATATACCGAAAATAGTGCAAGGGGCATAAGGTCTCTGATCTATGTTTAAGCACACGATCAAGACTTATATCCCCTTGCACCATTACAGGTTTTCTTTTATAGCATAAAGCAGGTCATCATAGGTTTCAAATGCCTTTAAGTCAGGGTTTTCGTTCTTTATCCTGTCTGTACTCTTAAATAAGAAGCCAGCCTTGCTTGCTCTTATCATACCAAGATCATTATATGAATCTCCGCTTGCAATAGTTGAAAATCCTACAGACTGGAGTGCCTTTACACTACTAAGCTTAGAATTCTCCACCCTCATCTTAAAATCAGTTATCATCCCGCTCTCATCAATGACGAGCGAATTGCAGAAAATAGTAGGATAGCCGAGCTTTGCCATAAGAGGCATAGCAAACTGCTCAAAGGTATCGCTTATTATGATAACCTGTGTTATTTTTCTTAATTCATCAAGAAATTCCCTTGCTCCCGGCATAGGGTCTATCTTTGAAATAACCTTCTTTATTTCATCAATCCCCAGCCCATGCTCCTTTAAAACATCTATACGCCATTTCATAAGCTTGTCGTAATCAGGCTCATCTCTGGTTGTCTTAGATAACTCTGCAATTCCCGACTCCTTTGCAAAAGCGATCCATATTTCCGGAACAAGTACCCCCTCAAGATCCAAACAAACAATATTCATCTTATACTCCTTACCGCAGGCACATTTCACATTGATGCCCTGCCTGCAAGAGCATCAAAAAAAATTTAAAAAAGTTCTTTTAAGTTTTCTTTTTTTACAACCAAATACAGAATAATGAAAGTCCGAAGTTTAAGTTCAGCCTCTATGTAATTTAATCAATTTTAAAATAATTTACTTGAAATTAAATTCGCTATATGTTATATTTATTTTTGTCTTTAAGAAGGAGGACACTTATGACATTTTCAGAATACGAAATTGCTCAATTTGTTAAACAAGCCAATGACCCTTCATTCTACAGCGGACTTCATACTTCAGATATAATAGATATAGTCGATAGTTCCAGTGATAACCCATTTGAACTTGTATGGAAAGGAATGATGTTTGGCTACATGATGGGTCAGCACATGGAAAGTCATCCGGTTGACCTAAAGGATGGACCGGAATTTCCGTTCGAATACACCTGATAATATTTTGCCACATTTATCATAAAAATGTAACCCCTTGCATCAAGAATGTAAGGGGTTATTTTTCTTATTACACCATTCCACAAATTTCTGTTCCGGTATCGGTTTTGAAAAATGATATCCCTGAAGGAAAGTGGCTCCTATGTCATACAAGGCTCTTGCCATTTCCTCATTCTCCACTCCTTCAGCCGTTACATCCATTCCCATTTCTCTGAACATAGCAATGCTTCGAGGCAGTAAATTATCAGGGTTCTTCAAATGCGCCCATGTCATCTCTTTGTCTATCTTGATATTTATAAAAGGAAGTTCCTTTACCCTTAATGCATCTGAATAGCCACTGCCATAATCATCAAGAACAAAACAGAATCCCATATCTATCATGTTTGTCATCTGACGCTTAAGCACATGGTTATTGACTCTGCTCGCCTCTGTTATCTCCAGATGGAGCATTTCAACCGGAATGTCGTATTCCTTTCTTATTTCGTTGAAACGTTCCGGCAGGCACGGATCCATGCACTGCACAGGTGAAAGGTTAATGTTTATCCATTTAAGCCCCAACCTCGGTATTCCGGTCTCTTTCATAAAAATGCAGGCTTTTCTATAGACCTGTTCGCCAAGGTCCGAAATAAGACCATTGCTCTCCGCAATAGGAATAAAGGAATCCGGCGGGATTATTTTTCCTCCTTTATCAAAAATCCTTGCAAGAGCCTCTGCACCAACAACCTTTTCACTTGCCGCATCAACTATAGGTTGAAAAAAGACCTCTACAGTTCCATTTTCAACTGCATCATCCAGCGTATCCTCAATATGGATATTTTCCCTTGTCATACTGAGGAACCTCTCGTCAATAACAACATCGGAAGCCTCTCCTGCTTTCTCGATCATGGTATTTATCATGTCGACAGTCTGATGTGCCTGTGGTATAGACTCAAACTTAACATCATCAGCCATCCTGATGCAGCTTATCTTAAAGAAGATATCTGTATTTTCACCTCGCCAGCCATTTAAGAAACGTTCATGCAGGATCTTTTCCATTTCAACCGGAATCTTCTTTTTCGAAAAGAAACCAAACAAACCGTTTTTCAGATAAAAAATCTTCATGTCTGGAAACGTATCGGTAAGGTATTGCGCTATCTTTCCAAAACCTATCATTACCTGATGCATGCCATACATATCACGCATCCTGTTGTACCCTTTTATCGAAAACCAAAACAAATGAAAATGATCTGTGTCAAAGTAATTGTCTAATACTATCGTAAAAGCCTTATCATTTAAAAGTCCAGTGCTTGTCTCGACATACATATCTGGATTTTCTTCAAAAAGATATATGACAAGGATAGCAAGGATAGAAAAATAGCTGGTAACGAGCGTATTTATAAATGAGCTTCTTAAAACTATACCCGCAATGATTATCAGGTTAAACGAAAGTACACAAAGGCGTTTGGACCAGTTATTTTTCTTCCAGCATATCGCAAGTATTATAAGTGACAATATTATATAACCGTAAGTATTAACATAAATAGACTTATATAGCATCCCATTACGATAACCTATATCCTGATAAAATTTATAAATAAATCCTGTCCATGGAGTTGTTATTATAAGACCGCATACAAACGCCATAAGAGCTGAACATACATAATACCATTTAGTGCTTATTCTCTTCTTTTCATTGAGAACTTCAAAGGCATAGGAGAACATAAGCCACCCTCTGCATACAAATGCAATGAAGTATGCATGGTTTATAAAATACATGAAAGAAAGTGGAAACGATGTCCAAATCTCGTTTAACTCGCATGAAATAAGGTCAGCTACAGTCATTATGAGGTTATCAAACATTATCCAATGGAAAAAATAGCTCTGCTTAACAGGCAGATGTCTCCTAAAAAGAGAAAAGACAATGAGCACCAGCTGAATAGGGATAGATGCCAGCGCATAATCATAATTATATCCGCTCAACCATTCAAACATAATCTCACCCACTAAAACATATCTAAAAGCTTATATATCTTAAAGTTTTCTTACTATATATTTAATTATAATCCAACACATAAACCATTTCAACCTGATAAACGCAAAAAAAGAAGGAGAACCCATAATTGTTCTCCCTCTTAAGCAAATAAGCTTTAAAGCTTATTGAACATCTCTGTATTTTTAACAAGCTGTCCTACAACATCATTGTTCTTGTTCATGGCATCATCGATACCCTGAACTTCGCCGACGATCTCAGTCGAATTCGTAGCAGAAAGACCTATCGCATCGGTACTTTCCTTTACAGAATCGGTTATAGAACGAACAGAATGCTCCATCTCTTCCATAAGACCGTTAAGCTGGTCCGCCTTGTCATTGAACCTGTCAAGGATGCTATCAAGAGTGGTTGCTGTGTCCTCATACTTGCTGCCGATATCAACAAGCACATCATAGTCGCCGAGCACGTTCTCATTGATGAAATCAACAACCTGAATAGCATTATCCGAAAGTTCTGTAACGGCAGCAGTAACCTCGTCACTTATAGACTGGATATTGGCAGCAGTCTGACGTGAATTATCTGCAAGGGAAGAAATCTCGTTTGCAACAACCGCAAAGCCTCTGCCTGCCTCGCCTGCTCTTGCAGCCTCTATAGATGCATTAAGTGCAAGAAGATTTGTCTGCTTTGCAATATCAAGAATTACCTTTGTAAGTTCACTGATCTGTGTTACCTTCTTTGAATCCTCAACCGACTGGGCAAGGATGGTTGAAAGTTCACTGACCTTATTGCCTGTATTTTTCTTTTTCTGATTTGCGCTGCTCTTTACAGTATCTGCCTCAGTTCTGATATCAGCTGCCTTCTTCATTCCATCGTCAGCTTCCTGTCTTATGGCATCGGCTGCATCCTTAACTTCTTCAAGCTTACCATTGATAGAATCTGCAGTAGTAGATACTGTATCCATGCTTGCAGAAAGCTCTTCAAGTGCCGCAGAAGTATTGGTAACATTATCGCTGACACGCTCAATCTTATCCGTTATCTCTGAAGAGGACTCTGTGAGGATCTCTGTACCACCTTTAACGTCCCTTATTATGCCCTGCAAGGTTGAAATAAACTGATTGATGCCGTCTGTTATGCTCTGAAGCTCAGTGGTAGTGGTTGTCCTTACTCTTTGTGTAAGGTCTCCATTACCATCATTAATATTCTTTATTATTCCCTGTACCTCACCAGAAATAGCATCTATCTTCCTCGTAATTCTTGTTATATTAAGGACAAAACTGATTATTATAAGGATAACAACAATAATAAGTCCCATATAAGCGGAATTTTTCTGCTGGTTAACTTTCTTGCCAAGATAACTGTTTAGATTATCTTGAAGTCCTACGATTGATTCTTCTACCGTATCAAGTGCCATATTAAGAGAATTCCTGCTTCCCTCATAATTCTGAGACAAAAGAGTATGTGCTGTAGCTGATTTATTATTTAAATATGCATCGGAAATATCATTCACCGCTTTAACGTATTTCTCATAGGCAGCATTAAGGATTTTCGCCTGAGAACTACCTTCTTTCACCTGCGTCAGCAGTATACTCCCTTTATCTGTAACTGTTGCAAGCAACTCTCCATTTTTTTCTTCAAGTTTTTTGATTTTTGCAGCATTCTGTTCTACTGTTTTAGGGCTCGTTGAATAAACAGCTACCATGTTCATCAGATTACTGTCCATGGAGCTTACGTTATTTCTAAGTTTTGAGTGGGCAATAAGTAATTTTACCTCATTAGTGCTTGCAGAAACAGCTGAGTCCTTGATCGTACCAACACTGCCAAGCATCGAAAAAGAAACTACCATGAATGCCACCAGAATAACTACATTAAATGCAACATTCTGGAATGAAATTTTTTGAAACCACATAGATTTTGTGGACGAAGTCTTCTGACTTCTTGGGTTACTATTTGCCATAAAATTCCTCCTTAAGAAATGACCTTCTCATTTAAACCCCAGTCATATTCCCTAACCATTTTAAGCAAAAATATAGCAAATGTAAAGTAGAGACAAAAATTTTATAGTAAGCGAAGAAAATAATTGCGGATAGAGCAAGTCTATCCAGCAATAATTCTCGGCGACGTTTATCGTAAACGAGATTATTTATTTCGTTTACGCTACAAAGGTTTTATTGTCTCATCGTAGCTTTCAAGAAAATCTGCTCCTCTTTGTACTTCCGTGCAGGAAAGTCCCGGATAATCAAGCTGTCTAAGGCACTCATATACTGTTATTGCCACAGTATTTGAAAGATTAAGACTCCTGCACTCTCCTGTCATAGGAATTCTGAAACACCTGTCTATATATCTTTTAAGTATCTTTTTATCTACGCCTGTGCTCTCTCTTCCGAAAACAAGATAAATTTTTGTATCAGACGGTATCTCATTAAACTTTACAGATGACGGCGGCACCTTGCCGTATCTTGTCATAAAGTAATATTCTCCCGGGTTCCTCTTTTCAAAATCATCAAAGTTTTCATATATCTCATAATCAGCCCATGTTATATGCCCTGTTGTAGCCCTGCGAAATTTAGGGTTATCTATATCAAAGCCTAGGGGCTTTATAAGATGAAGCCCGCAGTCTGCCGCCACGCAGGTTCTCATTATATTTCCCGTATTCTGAGGTATTTCCGGTTCAAATAATACAACATTTACTCTCTTATCCATAACTTATCTCTTTCCTTGTCAATCACTCACATCTACATCAAGATTTGCCGTAATCCTGTAGTCAGGGCAGAGTTCAAGCGCTTCTTTCTTTATTTCATCAAGCACTTCTCTTCTGTTTTCCACATTAAAATCGATTATGACATCAAAAGACATCGTCTTATTTATCTCATCAAGGTAAAATCCGTGAATCTGGAGAACTCCATCATGAGACATGGCTTTCTTTACAAGTGCGGCTCTAGTTCTTCCTGCAAAGTCGTCAGCTACATTTGCAGAATAAATTCCTACAGCTGCAATTATGATTCCTGTCTTATCATAAACCTTTTCGGTTATTTTTCTTGTAAGTCTATCTATTTCAGGCGCAGTCATCTCATCTGCCACCTCAACATGAAGCGAAGCTATATATTTGTCCGGTCCATAGTTATTCATAAAAAGGTCATAGGCTCCGCGTACTCCATCAACTGACCTTACGATTTCCTTTACCTTCTTTGAAAGCTCCCCTTCTGCTCTTTTACCTAACATTTCATCCAATGCATCTGAGATCATTTCAATACCAGACTTTACAATGATAAGTGCTATCAAAAGCCCCACAAAAGCCTCAAAACTAAAACCGGTAATTATAAAAATAATCGCAGACGCAAGCACGGATGCTGAAAGGATTGCGTCAAACGAAGCGTCCTTGCCAGAAGCAATAAGCGAGCCGGAATTTACCTGTTCTCCCTTTTTTTTCACATAGGCACCCAAAACAAGCTTTACAGCAATAGCCGCCGCTATGATCACAAGCGAAATAGTACTGTATTCCGGCGTTTCCGGATGGATCACTTTCTTTAAAGATTCAATAAAAGAAGTGATTCCTGCATAAAGCACAATAGATGCAACTATAAGCTGACTCATGTACTCTATCCTGCCATAGCCATAAGGATGCTCCTTATCTGGTGCCTTGCCGGCGAGTTTGGTACCGATTATAGTTATAACAGAAGAAAGTGCATCACTCAGGTTATTTACAGCGTCAAGAACTACAGCGATCGAATTCGAGGCAAGCCCCACAAAGGCTTTGAAAGCCGCGAGCGCCAGATTGGCAAGTATACCCTTTATGCTTGTTCTTACTATTATCTTTTCTCTTTCTTCCGCGCCATAGGCATTCACAGTATTATTTGTAACAGCCATGCGTTTTTCTCCTTTATTTTTCTATAACCATTGTACACATTTTTTTGAACATTTCAACACTTTGCTATTTGTGAAGAAGGCATAATGAAATTTCATAAAAAGCTTGAAAGAAGTTCAATCTTCTTATATAATTATAAAGCAATTAAAATTTCTAAAGGAGACATCAATGAAGAAGAAGATCAAAAACATTACGAAAAGAGTATTGCTCGTATTATGTGCGACATTTATGTTCATTACTCTTTTCCAGACACTTCCTGTGACAAAAGCACAGGCATCCACCAAAAGTTTTGCTTCATACATTAAGGAGCATGGCAAAAAAGATGGCAACAAGTATACTCTTTCCAAGAAAACCGATGGAAATACTGTAAAACTTATCTACGATTCAAAGAAAAAGACCTTCACCATGAAGGGAACTGTAAAAACAGACGAATTCACTGAAAAGATCGAGCTTAGCGGCATTACCGGAGATGCTTCAAAAAAAGTAACATCAAAGCTTACCATGAACTTCGGTGAAAGCAAAATAACTGTTTCTGCAAAGGTTCAGGGCTCAAAATTCACAGGTAAGGGTACAAAAGGCATTTCCGGACTCAAATGGAACATGAAAGCTCCTATTCCTGAAAGCAGTCAGAGCTATCTTAAAGAGCAGATGGTAACTCTTACAGATGCAGACCTTATTCTTGTTTACACAAGTTTTATGATGCCAAACGGCTTTGAACTTTCAGATATCGGTTTTACAAAAGTTAAGCTTGAGACTCTTATAAACAAATTTACAACCTAAAAACGCTTAAAAAGGCAGCCGTTTTTAACAGCTGCCTTTTTAGTGCCTTGCCACAAAGACACGACACTGATGAAAATTAGAAATCTTATTTCAACCTTTATCCTATCCTCTTTCCATTGTTTGCTTCATCATAAAGGTAAATTGGAAGCATAGGCGTATATTCCTCTACTATCTTATTTCTGTCCGAATCATGACATATTACATCATGGTCTCTCCTTTCCCTAATAGCATCTGCATAATCTTTTCCGCTTTCAAGCCTTTTTTCAAAAGCAACCCCAAAAGGAAGCGACCCATCAGCAGGAATCTTATGAATATCACTTCCCGATGTCATAGGAAGTCCGTACTTTTTTGCATATTCAAAGGCAAGTGCATCATCTTCTACGTGATTTCCCTTATTATAAACCTCAACTCCGTCAACCTGATATGGATGCAGATATATGCTGCGCAGATAATCTCTGACTCTAAAAGGATGTGCCTGCACAATAGCGCCGCCAACCTTATGTACTTCTTCTAAAAGCTCGGCATGATCCCACTCCATTATCTCTGGGTTTGCCTTAAGCCACTCCTTGTTTACTCCATATATAAGGTACTCATCGCCCCGGAAGTTAAACTCTATGCCAAAGAAAACAGAAAGTCCCTGCTCATCTCCTGCTGCCTTCGCAAGTTCATATCCCCTGCAGTAGCCGTCTACTCTCTCTTCCCACGGAAGCAGGTCATCCACAGCGCAATTCCCGTTAAAAAAATGATCTGTCACAAAAATACCGGCATAACCCAATTTTATATAATATGGGATATAATCTATAGCATGCGTCACCCCGCATCGGCTTACCTCTGTGGTATGCAGGTGGGTTTCATAAATATACTTTTTTTCCATCGTCCTACCCTCTGTTTTCAGGTTGAAATATTTAAAATCACTTTACCCGCCTATTATACCATAGTCCCGAGAATGTATCAGACATTCTTGGGACGTGCTTTGGCGGCTCCCATTTGGGAGACGTCTGCCGCAGGCAG
>CADBPM010000098.1 GCA_902796595.1 uncultured Lachnospiraceae bacterium
AATAATCAGAACAATCAGGACCAGAATAATCAGGATCAAAGCAATCAGAATCAGTATCAGGGCAGTCAGCAACAGAACGAGCAAAGCCACTATCAGTACCAGAACAATCAGTATCAGAATAACCAATATCAGGGTGGGCAATATCAGAATGAACAGCCAAATATTTTCCAGCAGTCAGTAAATCAGAAAATGGGAGAAGTTAAATCTACATTTATGGCAGGCGGAGGTCTGTATGCCAATATTGGAAACAAGATCTGCGCTATCGCTCATATCATGTGCTGGATAGGTATTATTTGCAGTGTTATTTTTGGCCTTGGCATGATGATAAGTGGTTCACGCACAGCTGCTCTTATTGGAAGTTCTGGCGTTGCACCGGTGCTTGGCGGCTTCTTTTTTATCATTATCGGGTCCATTGGTTCATGGATGGGGTCGATGTGCCTTTATGGATTTGGACACCTTATCAACCTTTTACAGGAAATAGAAAAGAACACTCGTCACTGATTCGACATTGAAATCAAAAGATTGCACAGAAAGGTACTATTTCCACTTGGTTATAGTACCTTTTTTAAGAGAGGGAGACTATGATATGCTGCTTGAACCGCAGGAAATGAAGCTTTCAAACGGTAAGACCATCACTATCCGAAGTGCAGCCGGCGAGGATGCATTGCAGCTTGCTAAGCATCGAAAGATTACAGCAGGTGAAACCTACAACATGGCAAGGTATCCCGAGGAATGTGATTACGACATTGATAAGGCAAGAGAAGGGCTTACCCGGACAGCAAAGGACCCAAGAGATTTCATGGTAACAGCCTTTTGTGAGGGAGAAGTAGTCGGTGATTTAGGCGTTTTAACCATAAGAGACCTTATGAAATACAGACACAGGGGCTATATGGGCATCTCAATCCGGAATGAATACTGTGATCAGGGATTAGGAAGCACAATGGTTAAAATTGCTATAGATCAGGCAAGAAAAAATGGCTTTGAGCAGGTTGAATTAGGTGTATTCAGCGATAATATGCGGGCAATTCATGTTTATGAAAAATTTGGTTTCAAACAGTATGGAATAAACCCAAGAGCATTTAAACTAAAAGATGGAACATATCGGGATGAGGTGATAATGGTAAACATCTTTTCCACATAATTGAAATTTATCAGCTCTTATTGTATAGTAAGCGAAGAAAATAATTGCGGATAGAGCCTGCTCTAGCTAACATTAATTCTTGGCAATGTTTACGATAGAGAACGGATTTATATGTTTGGCTGGAGAAAATATATGGAAAAATTAAAGAAAAGAAGTATTTTTACAATAGCGCTTCTGCTGACAGTGGGTCTTACAGCGAACTGCGGTACAAAGACTTCAGATTATATGAAGGATACATCTGTAAGCATCTCCAGTTTGGATAGTGCAAGTGTGATCACCAGTAGTAGCAGTCTGACCTCACAAAACTTTGGTATAAACAATGACACAGCTTTAAATAAATCGGAGGATTTGTCAGCTATAGATAAGACTTCCTTAGATAAAAGCAGTCAGTCTGAAAATGGTTTTGCTTTTTTAAATGGAGATATTACCTTCGATGACATTGCTGCAGATTATACTGAAGATATTAAGAATGAGATCGATAAAATAGCAGCATCAGGCTATACGATGGAAGAAGAGATAGCAGAAGTAAAGAGGCTTTCTGATAAATTCGACAAATTGGCAGAGGCCGCAGGCACGCAGTATGAAATGAATATTACGTCTGTCTGGTACTTTGTTATATGGGATTCAGAGTTAAATTCTATATGGCAGAGAATGAATCAGGCAACAAAAGACACAATTTTAGAAGAGGAGCGCGTATGGATAAAAAATCGTGACAGGATTGCTGAAAAAATAAATGAGGAAAATGAAAAGGGGAGCATTTTCAGCCTGTTGGTAAATACCGATAGAGCTATGTTTGCAGAAAACAGAAGCTATATACTTGCAAGTCTTTATGCCAAAGATAGGGGAGAAAAGTTTGAATTGCCTCAAAGAGAGGCTGTAGGCAACTATCTGAGTTCTGAAGATGATTCTACATTACTGATAAAATACGGGATGGAAGCAGGCTCAATCGATGCACTTTTAACTATTACTGATAAATGTGAGGTAGCGGGTAAGGTTACAGGTGACGGCGATAAGCTCCATTTTGAAAGCAATGACGGTTATGTCACGGGTACTATAGAATATAGTTGGGATGGGGCTGTATTTAAGGTTGATCAAAGTAATAACGAAAATCTCCCTGCAAATTCCAGTTATATGTTTGATATGGCTTTATAAAGAAGAAAGGGAAGAATATATGAAGATACATTTTGGGGTTGACTATTATCCTGAGCACTGGCCTCGCGAGAGATGGGAAACGGATGCGAGACTTATGAAAGAAATGGGGATTCAGGTTGTAAGAATGGGAGAATTCTCATGGCACAAATTTGAACCCGAAGAAGGAAAATATGATTTCAGCTGGCTTGATGAGGCAATAGGGGTTCTTGGCAGATATGACATAAAGACAATTGTCGGAACACCTACAGCAGCACCTCCTGCATGGCTTATAAATAAGCATCCTGATATCCTGCCGATCGACAGAGAAGGAAGGACAAGAGGATTTGGAGGAAGGCATCACGACTGTCAGTCAAACCTTACCTATCGTAAGTATATAAGTGATCTGGTTGAAAGAATGACCTTGCATTATGCGCTAAATCCTAATGTGATAGGCTGGCAGCCTGATAATGAACTTGGAAACAGCCATGATGAGCTTTGTACCTGCGATAGCTGTAGAAGAGCATTTCAACATTGGTTGAAAAAGAAGTATACAAGTGTAGAAAAACTGAATGAAGCCTGGGGAACAAATTTCTGGAGTCAGAACTATAATGATTTCAACGAGGTTTTCACACCAAGAATTACTGCTTCGGGAGAAAACCCTTCAATGATCCTTGACTGGAGGAGATTTCACTCTGACCTGATCCTTGGTTTTATAAAACTTCAGATTGATATTATCAGAAAGAATTGTCCGACCCATTTTATCACCCACAATTATATGGGCTTTTCTGATACAGTCAATTATTATAAGCTTGCTGATCTTCTTGATTTTGTAAGCCATGATAATTATCCTGGAGGACATTTTGCGAAATTGCCTCAGCAGGATATTTCTGATGTGGCAGCATCGCTTGATGTAGTCAGAAGCTATAAAAATCAAAGTTACTGGATCATGGAAGAACAGTCAGGCATAACCGGATGGGAGGTTATGGGAAGAGCTCCAAAGCCGGGACAGCTTTCTGCATGGGCAGTACAGGCTATTGCACATGGTGCGGATGCTGTAGTTTATTTTCGCTGGAGGTCTTGTTCCTTTGGTACAGAGGAATACTGGCATGGAATACTCCCACATAGCGGCAACCCTGGCAGGTCTTATAATGAATTGAAAGAATTGTCAGCTAAACTTGCACCGATAATGGATGAGATGCAGGGAGCTGTGCCAAAGGCAGAAGTCGGAATCATATATTCATTTGACCAGGAATACGCCTTAAGAAGTCAGCCACAGAACCCAAGGCTTTCATATACAGGACAATGTCTGAAATATTATAAAGCACTGCATGACCATAATGTATCTGTAGACTTTGTTGATCCGGAAAGAGATTTTAGCCAATATAGGGTTCTTATTGCTCCTTTGCAATATCTGATGTCTCCTGAATTGGAAGACAAGTATTTTGAATATGTGAAAAATGGCGGAAGACTTGTGCTTACAATGAGGTGCGGGGTTAAAAACACAACAAATATATGCATGACAGAAAGAGACCTGCCAGGACGCCTTGGAGAACTTGCAGGAATAAAGATTTATGACTATGATTGCCTAAATGAGGCAGATGTAGATCTGAAATATAATGATGTGATTTCCAAGGGAGATATGTGGGCAGATATCATTACTCCTGATGAGGGCACAAAAGTTCTTGCAGTTTATGCATCAGACTTCTATAAAGATGAAGCTGCTATAACATGCAGAAAGTATGAAAAGGGAGCTTGTTATTACGTTGGAACTGAGCCTCGTGAAAAGATAATGGAGGAATTTATCAGGACAGTATTAAAAGAAGCTGATATAAACAAGGATTATGAGTGTTCCGATAATATTGAAATGGTTACCAAGTCGAATGAGAATGGGGAATGGCTTTTTGTTATCAATCATTCGGAAGCAGAGGGAACTTATAAGGTTCCGGATAATTTCAACCTGATGATTGGTAATGATTCCGGAACGCTTGCTCCATTTGAGTACCATATATATGATACGAGGGTCAAAAGTTCAAACCATGCGCTTGCGCAATGATTTGAGAATTTATGACACGCCCAAAACACGAATAATAAGTCCAAATCAGCCATTTGTATTTGCTTCGTAAAGGCAGGCTTTGTGTTTTACCGGACTTTGTCCAATAAAACAATAAAAGATAGCCCCTGTTATTTTGAAATGACAGGGGCTACTTTGTTATGTCGTATTGGAAAGCCAATGTATAGATACAAAAAATCTCTTAGAGATTTCATTTGTTTGTATCATGAGGAGTATCTGTACTGTTTTTTGGTGTTTGAATTTGCTTTCTTTGTTTTTTAAGCTTACGCTTTTTTCTGATGACAATAAAAACAATGATCACAACTGCAAGTAGTATTAATTGCGGAATATGAGTTATTAAAAGGAGTAAAAAATCTGCGATAAATGTTCCTGTAGCTTTAAAATTGTGAACAAAGCCCTCTTTTACCCTGTTTAGATAAGACGGAGCTTCCGGGGCACTCACATCTGTATTTTCCCGAAGGGATATATTGACAGTGCTGTATTCTACCTTATTATCATATACTTTAAGCCTTGATTCTACGGTTTCAATCTCAGTTCTTACATTTGTAAGTTCCTGCTCGATCTGCAGTACATCTTCGATAAGTTCCGCTTTGTCCATCAGTTTTAATAGGGTATCGCGTTCCTTTTTGAGCGACATTAATCTTGTCTCGGTATCGGAATAATCAAGTGAAATATCAGTTGTATTCTTTGTCTTTGAGGTTATTCTTGCTTTGCCGGAGAAGTCTGCCATAAAGTCAGATAGTTTTCCTTCGGGAATTCTTGCGGAAAAGTACATGTTTTTTTGAGTATCATGTTCATCATATTGCATCCTGTCTATGTATCCGCCTAACTCAGATACCTTCTTTTCAATATGATCAGAAAGTGAATTTATATCATTTGTTTCTGCAGCGATATCCATTGTAATGATAAGCTTCTGTTTGGAAGGACTGGCAGGCTTGACTGATGAAACATCACTGCCGCCTCCGGTGTTTTTAAAATCCGCTGCATCTGCAGTGGCTTCGTTAGCAAAATTGGCTTCTTTAACAGCCACGCTATTGCCTGTTTCCATTGCGGGAAAATCATTGTATGCATCGTAGGACTTTTCGCCGCATGCTGTGCAGGACAGGGCAAATGATGAAATAAGTACAGCGGCTAGGAATTTTCTTATCATTGATGAGTCCTCCTTTTACTGTATTATCAGACAAAATCCGGTAATACACTCTGCCTGTCATCGCGAGAGTGATACAGCTTGACCGGATAGTCCTTAACGTTAGATTATATAATAATGATAAATATTCTATAAAATGAAGTCAAGGGATATTTACGACTTGCAAAGCATTTTGAAGGACAATGAAAATGAATGCATGGTTGACAAGAAGGATTTACTATTGTGAAATTCTGCTTGTATGATAAAAGCCATGATGAAAGAGCAGTCGAAAGCCACTAAAATATAGGGTTTACGGGAAAAATAAAAAAGTTGAAAAAAGTTGTTGACATATCTTTCTAAGTGTGTTATTATATTACTCGTTCGCTGCGGAACACAAACAACACCACAGAGAACAAAGCAAAGAA
>CADBPM010000099.1 GCA_902796595.1 uncultured Lachnospiraceae bacterium
ATGGTCTCATCATCTTTGAAAGTTCTCTCGTCGGTTGAAATAGTAAGCGCTGCTGTTTTAAAATCTGCATTCCCTAACTTCCAGATATCACATGACGAATCTGCTACAATCCTGTACCCCATAGGTCTTTCTCCTTTTGAACGATATTTAGTTCAATTTCTTTAACTTTTCTGTGATTATACCATGTAATCAGATATATTTCAAGATATTTATTTCATCATGATTTTTTATTGGTCATTGAAAGATCGCTAAAGCAGGCATCCCCTTTTTCTGCAAACATGCCAAGCCATGTTCCCGTAAATGTCATACTCATAGTTCCTTCTGTACAAAAACCTGCCGTCGAAGCTCTGGCAATCTCTCTTTTCTTTCCGCCATTGATCTTATAAGAAGCATGATAAAATGTCTGATCGGCAGAGATAATAAATCTTACCACGTCACTGCTGACAAGCGGGCTTATGTTCTCATGGTAAACTTCCACAAAAAGATCATGAATATGCCTTGCAGCACCAATGTATACCCCATTTGCATCCCTTCCAATGTAAATTTCAAAATGATAACTCTCATTATAAAAAGCAGTTATACCTGCTCTGCCGCCCACTTCAACGCTTATCTTTCTTAAATTCACCTTGAACTTGGTGCAATGCTCTGTCTGGCGGAGTCCAATAAAGGTTGGAGAAGCTATATCATTTAAGGTCACAAGACTTCCATGCAGCAAAAGTCCCCCTGGCGTAAGCTCATAGTTTTCAGGTTCAGGGTCCCTTAAATAACCATAATTCAGATTAAGTTTTTCATCCTTAAAATCATCAGTAAATTCATTTTGTGGACCAACAGGCTCTTCGCCCGGAAGTTCGCCTTCCATCTCCTCAAAAATAAAGCCGTCTTCTCCTACTACAGGCCAGCCTTCGTCAGTCCAAACAACAGAAGAAAGCATAGTCTCCCTGCCGAGATTATGCAGTAATACAAAAGGTTCGGTGAGATTTCTGACACCAAGATTTACCATCCACCATCTTCCGCGTCTATCCTCTACCATATCCGCGTGACCGCAGGCTCTTATGCTGCTGTGAGTATTATCTCTCTGCCTTATGATAGGATTATGCGGATCTCCTTCATACGGTCCATAAGGAGAATCACTTCTAAAAATAGTCTCCATGTGTCCAAACTCGGTCCCACCCTCTGCGAGCATAAGATAATACTTGTCTTTTATCTTATATAAATGCGGTCCTTCCGGATTTTTACCACTCATTCCGGTTGAAATGATAACCGGCTCCTTAAGTATCTCTCCTGTTACCGGATTTATCTCCGTCATTACTATACAATCATTTTCATCCGGAGTTCTGCCGGTGCATGTAAAATATACAGTGTCATCTGCAAATGTGATAGAAGGGTCTATCCCCGGCAACTCTACCTTTACAGGCTTGCTCCATGGTCCCCTCGGATTTTTTGCGTGGACGATAATGTGCCCTTCTCCCGAAACATTTGTTGTTACTATATAATAAGTACCTTCATGATACCTTATGGTTGGAGCGTAAAGGCCGCCTGATGACCAGCAATTTCCCAGCTTAAAGCCATTCTCACGGGTCAGTGCATAGCTTATCAGCTCCCAGTCTACCAGATTTGTGCTGCGGTAAACAGGTGCGCCAGGATAAAATTCAAATGTGGATGTTACCAGATAATAAAACCTTCCAGACCTGCATATGGATGGGTCTGGATTAAATCCTCTTATTATCGGATTGCTGTACTTCATTTCAATAAACTCCTATCTGACAGCTTTTCATTGTTTCAAGTGCGGCGGCATGTTTTTCCGGTGTTACTCCGGCACAGCAGGACGCATCTACAGTTATTTCTACCTCAGGTAAAAATGCCTTTATCAAAAGAGCATTTGAAACAACGCAGATATCAGTGCAAAGACCTACAAGTTCTATGCTATCTATCTTTTCTTTTTTACTAAGTTCCAAAAGGTTCTCTGCAAGTTCCTTGCTGCCAAAGGTCGGCTTCTTATAAACATCGGCTTGCTTTTCTCTTTTAAGCTCCTCAAGATTCTTAGGAAGTTCCCAGCCTTCTGTTCCTTCAATGCAGTGACAAACGGGAAGATTTCTCCCCTCCTGCGTATTAAGATATTCCTTCTGATGTGTATCGTATGTAAAAATAACTTTTCCACGAAAATCGCGGATCTTCTTTTCAACAGCCGGCACAATTGCCACCGCCTCTTTTGTCCCGAGTGCTCCATCAATAAAATCATTCTGCATATCAATAACAATGAGTACCTTCATCTCTCCCTCCACATATAAAGATCTTTGTTATCTCTTCATTTCAACTTAATTGCAGCATCGACTCTGCCAACCAACGCAAGAGCGCTTATCATGGTCGGCTAGTCCCATTATACATTTACTTGTTTAAATTCCACAACAGAAAAATTAAACACAAAATCATAGAGCAACTTTCTTTTTATACCCTGCAATTTTGTCATAATTCACACCTGCTTTGGGAACATATTTTGCAGCATATATTTCTTGACTTCTTTCAGTTCGTCACACTTACGCTGATGAAGGGTGATAAG
>CADBPM010000100.1 GCA_902796595.1 uncultured Lachnospiraceae bacterium
AAATAATTTCGTTTACGATAAACGTCGCCGAGAATTATTGCTGGATAGACTTGCTCTATCCGCAATTATTTTCTTCGCTTACTATAATTATTGATCACCTTATGATACCATAAGAGAAAAGATATTTTCAACTTTTAGGTAAAAAGCGGATAAATGCCTGATTTAAGTGTGTTTTAGATTTTTAAGACTCTTTATTGACTTGAATTTAACATGAATGTTTATTATACTTATAGTGTTGTGTAAACTGTGTTACTCTGTAAAGAAGAGCGATACAGTTTACACAACGCAGTAAATGTGATTCTGGAGAAGTGTTATGATCTCTTTTTTAAAAGGACAGTTGGCTGAGGTTACATCAGAATCTGTCATTATAGATGTCAATGGATTCGGCATGGAAGTTTATGCTCCTGTAAATGTTATAGACAGGATGCCGCAGATAGGTTCAGATGTGAAATTGTTTACATATCTGTCTGTTAAAGAAGATGCAATGCTTTTGTATGGCTTTTTACAGAAGGATGAGCTTAGACTTTTTAAGATGCTTATCACAGTCAATGGTGTAGGTCCTAAAGCTGCGCTTTCGATCATTTCAACCTTGCCTGCCGATACACTCAGGTTTGCTATTCTTGCGGAGGACTCAAAGACCATAAGCAAGGCACCTGGAATAGGTCTTAAGACAGCTAAAAAGATAGTTCTTGAACTTAAAGATAAGGCAGGACTTAGCGAAGAGGATATTGTGGGCATCGTTGGTGATGGCAGTGATACAGGAGAGGATAGCGGAAATGATCCTGCACTTAATGAAGCAAGGAAGGATGCGGTCGCAGCACTTGTTGCATTGGGATATCCGGAAGGAGAATCACTTAAGGCAGTCAGAATTTCTGCAAAGAGCGGTATGTCTGGTGATGAAATATTAAAGGAAGCTTTAAAAAATATGTAGGTCACTTTATACCGTTTGGTGACAGATAGGAAATTGAATGGAAAGTACTAAAAGAAGAAGAATGATCTCTACTGAGCCTGTGGAGGAAGATTCGGTTGCAGAGGAAAGCCTCAGACCGAAGCTTTTAAAGGACTACATAGGGCAGGAAAAGATCAGAAAAAAGATAAAAATATATATAGATGCAGCTAAAAAGAGGGGAGAGTCTCTTGATCATGTTTTGCTTTATGGACCGCCTGGGCTTGGCAAAACAACTCTTGCAGGCATAATAGCAAATGAAATGGGAGTTCATATTAAGATAACCAGTGGACCTGCCATTGAAAAGCCAGGGGATATAGCTGCTATCTTAAACAATCTGCAGGCGGGTGACATTCTTTTTATAGATGAGATACATAGATTAAACAGGCAGGTTGAGGAAGTTCTTTATCCTGCCATGGAAGATTTTGCAATAGATATTGTTATAGGGAAGGGAGCCTCAAGCAAAAGCATAAGGCTTGAGCTTCCAAGATTTACCCTTATAGGGGCAACAACAAGAGCGGGCATGTTGTCGGCACCTTTAAGAGACCGTTTTGGTGTTGTTGACAGACTTGAATATTACAATCCTGCAGAACTAACAAGGATAGTTAAAAGATCGGCGAAAGTTCTTAATGTTGACATAGAAGATGACGCTGCAGAAGCCATAGCAAGAAGGTCAAGAGGTACACCGAGACTTGCAAACAGGCTTTTGAAGCGTGTAAGGGATTTTGCTGAGGTCAAATATGATGGCAGGGTAAATACAGAGGTAACTGAATTTGCTCTTAAACTGCTTAATATTGATGACTACGGGCTTGATCCTATCGACAGGCAGATTCTTGAAGCTATGATCGATAAATTTTCAGGAGGACCTGTCGGGATAGAAACGATAGCAATTTCAATAGGAGAGGATCCGGCGACTGTAGAAGATGTATATGAGCCGTATCTTATCCAGACTGGTTTTATAAAAAGGACTCCAAGGGGCAGAGAGGTAACAGATCTTGCCTATACACATCTTGGGTTGCGTTAGTATAGGGTAAAATTTTGATCTTTTCAAAATTTCATCGATGTTGCGGCAGGCACAGCATCGATAGGCACCATGCCTGCAAAAAGCACAGACCATGAATATGAAAAATGACGTTGATGTGATCATAGGCGGTAAAACTTACACTATGAGCGGTTATGAAAGTGAGGAATACCTTCAGAAGATCGCATCATTTATAAATAGCAAGTATCAGGAAGTGTCCAAGGATGAGGGGTATAAGCATCTTGATAATGATCTCAGAAATATACTTATGCAGATAAATCTTGCGGACGAGTATATGAAAAAAGCGGAAGAGAACGATGATCTAAGAAAGCAGATCGACGATAAGAACAAGGAAATCTTTGAACTTAAACATGAACTCATTACAAGGAAGGAAGAAGAACGGAAACGCAGATGAAGATTAAAAAAAACAGTGTTGAAATACTTGCTCCTGCCGGTAGTGTAGAGGGGATGGTAGCAGCTTTTAATGCGGGGGCTGATGCCTGCTATATTGGCGGCAACAGGTTTGGTGCAAGAAAATTTGCAAAAAATCCGGATGAAAAAGAACTTCTTGCATGCATTGATCATGCTCACCTGCATGATAAAAGACTTTATCTTACAGTTAATACTCTTCTAAAGGAAAATGAGCTGAAAGAAGAACTTTATCATTACATTAAGCCTTATTATGAAGAGGGGCTTGATGGAGTTCTTGTTCAGGATCTTGGTGTTATGAAATTTATACATGACTATTTTCCTGAACTTCCGATACACGCCAGCACACAGATGACAATCTGTGATACTGCCGTAATAGATGTACTAAAAAGATTTGATGTTGAAAGGCTTGTTCTTTCAAGAGAACTTTCCTTAGATGAGATACATGAGTTCCACAGGACTTCAGATATCGAGCTTGAAGTTTTTGTTCATGGTGCTTTATGCGTCTGCTATTCGGGGCAGTGCCTACTTTCTGCCCTAAAGGGCGGTCGAAGCGGAAATAGGGGTGAGTGCGCCCAGCCGTGCAGACTTGCATACAATACATATTCAGGAGATAAAAGGCTAGCAGGAAACAAGTACACTTTATCTCCAAAGGATATGTGCGGTCTTAGAGCTATTCCTGATCTTATTGAGGCAGGAGTTAATTCTTTCAAGATTGAAGGAAGAATGAAGAAGCCTGAATATGCAGCCCTTACTGCGGCTCTCTACAGGCAGTGGACAGATGTATATTATAAACATGAGGCGGAAAAACCGGGCGAAGGAAAGAGATATTTCAACTCGGAAGAAGGAGAGAAGAAGCTTTCCAAGGCGATATTTGAGCTTGCCGATATCTATAATCGTGGAGGTTTTTCCGAGGGATATTTCTTTATGCATAATGGTGCGGAGATGATGTCCACAAAACGTCCGAATCATTACGGAATCAAAGCCGGCAAGATATTCGGCATCGGCAATACAGCTGAGAAAAATATCATGAAGATACGTACAGATATAAAACTGTATCCTCATGATGTACTTGAAGTGAGAGATGAGACTGCCCCAGATAAGCCGGTATACGAGTTTACATTAGGTAATGGTGTGGACCGCAATGACGAATTTGAAGCTAGATTTACTCCGGGGCTTAAGGTTGAAAGGGGAATGAGTATTTACAGAACGAGAAATCAGACTCTCATAAATACTCTTGGAAAGTTTGTTGACGGAAAGGCAAAGAAGAGAAAGATAAGCGCAAAGTTTATCGGTGTCAGGGGAAAATTAAGCAAACTTACTCTTACCTGCGGTAAGGTAACGGCAACTGCAGTCGGTGCTGTCTGCGAGAAAGCAGAAACGAGTCCTTTGACTCATGGCAGGCTTGAAGAGGCTTTTTCAAAATTAGGTGATACTGATTATGAGCTTGAACGCATCGATATCTTAGCAAGTAATATATTTTTACCTATGTCAGCCATAAATGACTTGAGGAGACAGGCTGCCGAAAACCTCAATGAGGCTATTTTATCATCATTTAAGAGAAAGCCGCCTTTTCCTTACACAGGTAAAATGAGGACCTTAAGTAACTTTTCTTATGAAAAGCCAGCCAAGCTTATGGTTATGATTTCTTCAATGAAGCAGCTTGAAGCAGCTATAAGGGCAGCCAATTCAGATCCACTTGTAACTTTTTGTATGAATTTAGACCTTTTGGGTACGCATGCCTTTCCAGATGCTGTAGCAAAGGCTTATGAGGCAAGAGTACCTGTATTTATCCGTTTTCCGTCAGTATTAAGGGCTGTCACAAGAAACAACCTCATGAATTTCTTTAAAACGGAATTAGGCAGGCTCACTTTATCAAAGACAACAGGGTTCTTGCTTAGAAATCTTGAGGAATATGATCTGTACAGAAGACTCACTTTAATAAATTCAAACATTTCAGTAAGAGCTAAGCTTATTGCTGATACCGGTTTGTATGTTTTTAATTCTGAGGCTTATGCTGCCCTGAAGCTTATAGGCATAGACCATTATTCTGCCGGGATAGAGCAGGATATAGCGGATATAAGGGATGTTCGTGCAGGTATATTGAATGGCAGTGATGCTCCTGAACGCAATATGTCTGTTGTTGTTTATGGAAGGCAGCAGCTTATGACAACAGCCCAATGTCAGTGGAAGCTTAGAAATGCTTGTAAAAAGACTGCTTCCGGTGTTTCCTTGGCAGATACTCTGTACATTGAAAACAGTGAGCACCCTGATCAGGGCAGGCTGCCTGTTATAAGCGACTGCGAAAGTTGTCTTAATCTCATTTTTAACGATAAGCCACTTGATAACAGAGATCAGATATCCGAGCTTAAGGCTTTGGGAGCTGAGTTTTTCAGGGTTGATCTTATACTTGAAAATGAGCTTGAAAGTGAAAAAATCGTAAAGGAGTTCTTGTCTTGTCTTCATTGATAAGTGAGGTTTCCAAGTACCTCATGATAATCATGGCTGCTTTGTATACCTTTTTAGGTTTCAGAGTTTTAGCAACAGCAGACAGGAAAGAAAGAGCCGCATTATATGGTACAGAGGGAGTGCTTATCTTTCTGTACCATTTTACCGGCTTTTTTTCTGTCTGGTTTTATTATAAGCAGAATTTAAAAATTTTGACGCTTTACCTTGCACAGGTAATTCTGATAATCGCAGCATTATTGCTGTACAGGAGTATTTACAGAAGATTTTCAACAATTCTTTTCATGCACATGCTCTTTTTACTGACTACAGGTTTTATTTTTATAACAAGACTCGATGCAGATGCCGCGATCAAGCAGACATTGTTTTCGGGCTTTGCAATGCTTGTGGGGCTCTTTATTCCTTTTATGATAAAAAAGGCAAAATTTCTTAGAAAAGTCGGCTTTATTTATGGCTTTTTAGGAATCGGAGCCTTGCTTTATGTGCTTGTAAAAGGAGAGGTTCATTATGGAGCAAAGAACTGGGTAACGGTATTTAACAGATTTACTTTACAACCTTCGGAGTTTGTAAAGATATTGCTCATTTTTATGATAGCGTCAATGCTTTATGTAAGCACTAACATTATGAGTGTTCTGGCAATAACAGGTCTGTCCGGTATAATGGTGCTTATGCTTGTCGCAGGCAAGGACCTTGGTGCGGCACTCCTTTTCTTTTCTACCTACGCTATCATGCTCTGGTGCGGAACTCACAATAAGAAGTTTATCGCTTTATTGTGCGGAGGTGGGATTGTCGGTTCAATTGCTGGATACTTTCTTTTTGCACATGTAAGAGTGAGAGTAGAAGCATTTCTTGATCCATGGTCACATATTTCTGATTCCGGATATCAGGTAGCCCAGTCTCTTTTTGGGATAGGAACCGGAGGCTGGTTTGGATTTGGTATTGGAAACGGAAACCCTAAGCTTACACCGGTCGTGTCAAGTGACTTTATTTTTTCAGCTTTGTGTGAAGAGCAGGGGTTGCTTTTTGGATTTTGCATCATACTGATCTATCTCTGCACTTTTCTTATAATGATAAATATCGCATGGCGGATAAAGAATACTTTTCACCAGTTGCTTTCGATAGGGTGCTGCGTGATGTATTCAATACAGATTTTTCTCTGTATTGGAGGCGCGATAAAAATGCTCCCATCCACAGGAGTTACGCTTCCTCTTATAAGCTATGGCGGAAGTTCTATCATTAGTACGATTATTATATTTTCGATAATACAGGGCTTATACGTTGCAAATAATGACGAAAATAAAGAAACTTTTTATGAGAAGGAAGCTCCTAAAAAGAGGCGTGGAAGACGCGCTGACAGGGCAGAGCCAGATAGATACGCCACAGGTATAAAAAGACCGGTTGGGCTTACTTATGTCTTTTCAGCGTTTTTTGTCTGTATGATAGGCTACCTTACCTTCTTCCAGTTTGTTACCACACCAAAGGTAATAAACAGTGCCTATAATAAAAGACTTGATCTTTATGCCAATACTATAAGCAGGGGAAAGATCCTTTCTGCTGATGGCAGGGTACTGGCTTATACCAAAGAGAATAAAGATGGTTCAAGCACAAGGGTATACCCTTATACGGACATCTACAGCCATGTTGTGGGAAGAAATTCAAATGGTAAGACAGGTATAGAGGCGTTGATGAATTATCAGCTTTTTACAAGCAATGATAATATCATTAAAAGGGTACAAGAAAGGTTTTCAGGAGAAAAGAATACAGGTGATACAGTTGTATCCACGCTTGATTCAGACCTTCAGAAGGCACTTGATGCAGCAATGACCGGGTATCCCGGAGCTGGAGTTATACTTGAACCTTCTACCGGCAAGGTTCTTGCACTTGTTTCAAAACCTGATTATGACCCTAATACAGTAAGCAGGGATTGGGAAGAACTGATGTCTCTTAAGGGAAAAGACTCAAAACTTTTAAACAGGGCTGTCAATGGACTTTATCCGCCGGGATCTACCTTTAAAATACTTACCAGCCTTGAATATATGGAAGAACATGGAACTTATAAGGATTTCTCTTTTGATTGTACAGGTTCTTTTTCAAGGGGAAAATATAAGATCAAATGCTACGACAATAAGGCTCATGGCAGCGAAGATCTTACTGCTGCCTTTGCAAATTCGTGTAATTCAGCCTTTTCAAGCATTGGTATCAAATTGAATCTTAATTCATTTCATAAGCTTGCAGAGACATTCATGTTTAATGAAAACCTGCCCTTTCCTATAACTGCAAATATGAGCAGTTTTTCTCTGAAGGATGGTGCAAATGCGGATGAAATAATGCAGACTGCGATAGGACAGGGAAAAACTCAGATTTCTCCTGTACACAATGCAATGATTGCTGCCGCGATAGCAAATGACGGGATAGTGATGAAACCTTATTTGGTTGACAGGGTTACAAGCTGTGATGGAAGCTATACAGTAAAACAGTATAAACCTGAAGCTTACAGAAAGGTTTGCTCGGAAAAAGAAGCAAGGGTTCTTAAGAAATTTATGAGAGCTGTTGTCACAGATGGAACAGCAAAGAAACTCTCATGGCTGGGATATGATATCTATGGAAAGACCGGAACGGCAGAATACAACAGCGTAAACGGCGAGAAGCTTGACCATTCTTGGTTCACAGGATTTGGAGAGAAGAATGGCAGGACCATCGCTATAGGTGTTGTACTTGAAGGTGAAAACAGAGGCTCATATACAGGTACAGATGTAGCTTATAAGGTTTTTGAATCCTTTAAAAACTGAGAATGTTTAAAGCCCCGAACATCGGCTGATGCCGGTGTTCGGGGCTATATGTCGTAATATGTCGTATTGCGAAGCAATACATTCTGTATCAGCTTGCTGTACCTTAGCGCTTTTGCTACGCAAAAGCACAATATACGATGCAGCCTTCGCTCATCGCCTTTAGGCGATTTTCATGAGCGAATGGTTCCATATATGTCATATTGCAAAGCAATACAT
>CADBPM010000101.1 GCA_902796595.1 uncultured Lachnospiraceae bacterium
GAGAATGTATCAGACATTCTTGGGACGTGCTTTGGCGGCTCCCATTTGGGAGACGTCTGCCGCAGGCAGATATAATATGCGCTTACATTTGCGCATATTATACCCTAAAAGCTTACTTTATAACTTCTTTTCCTGTAAAATACGTAATGGCAAAGTAGCCGCCGTATATCACAAGAACCATAATTGCTGTAATGCCATAAGAACTTGTAAGATTTCTTATACCTGCAAACTGAGTAAAGTTCTCTGCAAATCTGATGCCAAAAATCGAATGAACAAGGGCAAGTAAAAGCGGCAACAGGAAAAATGTGCCGGTTTGTATAAAAAGAGACCTGTTTATATCCCTTTCCTCAACCCCGATTTTCCTTAATATCTGGTACCTCGGTATGCTGTCAACATTATCAGAAAGTCCCTTTAATGCAAGCAGAGCACCGCACGCCAAAAGGAATACAATCCCTATATAAAGTCCAAGAAAAGTAAATAATGCGCTTATCCCGATAGAAGCCTCGCCAATATCGATTCTTGTATTAAGCATCAAGCCTCTGTAATTATCGTTCGCATTGTCAGCTTTTATTTTTTCTTGTGCAGCTCTCAATTTGTTCTCTATATTGTGCCTGTCAGTGCTATTGTCTGCCTTATAATTTCCCGTAAAAACTTCTGCCACCTTCCTTGCCTTGTCAAGAACCTTATCCTTTACAACAAGCGTTCCTCCCTCATCAGCCTGAGTGGCCAGCTGTATTGGCGTATCAATGCAAGTTGTCTGCTGCGGCAAAAGAGTCTGCCCGTCCACATTTATCTCATTTCTATTTTCCATTGCCTGGTTGAAATAATCCGTTACAAGGTTTGCAATTATAAGGTATTTCCCTTCACTAACTCTTGTAACAGGGAGACCATATAAGGCCATAAGCCTGCAATAGTCACTTTCCTTCATCATCCACAAAGGAGCGTTGTTATTCATATTCGTAGCTTCCACGACTCCATTTAATAAACAGCTATAAGTCACCCCTTCATCTTCATATATATAGAAATCTGTCTTATCAGACAGTAGATTCTGTAAATCAGCGTCTTTTTCAGCATAAATATCCTCTATTTTCTTATTAACCCCATCACTCGACCTGTAAATCACCTGCATATCAGCTCTGCAATACCTGTCAAAATCTCTGTTAAAAGTATCTCTTATTGCAAATGAGGCTGACAGTGTACATATTGTCACAAAAAGCATAAGGCAGATCAAGGTCATTGATACGACCATTGTATTTATCCTGCTGCTTATCTGCCTGAATGTGAAAGCATTTATATTTCTGTAAAATCTGTTCTTAAGGAGCAGAAGAATTCTAAGTAAGAAGCCTGAAATCGAATAAAAGATCATTAATGTTGAAACACTTCCCATTATAATGGCTCCTACTATGTCAGCAAACGTTAGTTTAGTTGCATCCCCTGTAATCCTGTAATAAGCAAAAGCCAATACTGCTGCCCCGATAATAAAGATAACAGCTGAAACAGCAGGATTTTTCGGTGTCTGTTTTTCTCCTTTCTTATCACTGTGAAGAAGCTTTATCAGCGTAACATTGCTTATTATAAAGCCATTCAGAATAACTACTGCAACATATATGATCCCGAAATAAATAATTGTCTTTATAATAGCTTTACCAGAAATAATAAAATGATATTTTGTCATATCTGCCTGAAACAGGCTTGCAGTAAAGGCACTCATAAGCTGGGAAAGACCAAGACCTATAAGAAGTCCTGCTCCAAGAGAAATAATTCCTATAAATACAGTTTCTGTAACAAGAAGTTTTGAAATCTGCCATTTGTCCATTCCCAAAGTCATATATATGGCAAATTCTCTATTTCTTCGCTTCATTAAAAACTGGTTTGCATATACGATAAGAAGCCCCAGTATGATAGCAACAAAAATACTTACTATTGAAAGTATCTCCACTATAAGCCTTAACACTTCTTTTGTAGTCGAAGAAATGCCCAAAAAGGCACTCTGCGTTTCAATAGAATTAAATGCGTAAAAGATGGCAATACCAAGTATCAGGGTAAAAAAGTAAATCGCGTAATCGCGGAGACTTCGCTTTATATTGAGAAAAGCTATCTTAAATGACATCATTCATATCACCTCCAAGGAGAGAAACCACGTCAATGATCTTATTAAAAAATTCCTTTCTTGTTCCATTCCCCTTATTCAGTTCATGAAAAATCCTGCCATCTTTGATAAAAAGCACCCTGCCGGCATAGCTCGCTGTAAAGCTGTCATGAGTTACCATCATTATAGTAGCCATATTTTCTTTATTCAGATATTCAAATCTGTCAAGAAGCATTTTGGCTGCCTTCGAGTCAAGTGCTCCTGTTGGTTCATCCGCAAGTATAAGCTTCGGATCTGTTATTATTGCTCTGGCAGAAGCCACTCTCTGTTTCTGCCCTCCCGACATCTGATAAGGAAACTTATTAAGCACCTTACTTATCCCCAACTCCTCTGCCACCTTATTTACTGCTTCTTCAATCTTTGCAAGCTTTACTTTCTTGATAGACAAAGGCAGTGCAATATTTTCATACGCAGTCATTGTATCAAGCAGGTTGAAATCCTGAAAGATAAAGCCAAGCTTATCTCTTCTGAATTTGTTAAGTTCCTTATTTTTAAGCTTTGTTATGTCTGTGTCTCCAAGAAAAATATGTCCTGCTGTAACCCTGTCTATGGTTGAAATGCAGTTTAACAAAGTTGTCTTGCCACTTCCGGACGCACCCATTATAGCAACAAATTCGCCCTTGTTTACTGTAAAGGAAATCTCATCTATAGCCTTTGTAAGGTTAGACTTGTTTCCGTAATACTTTTCGATTTTTGAAACATTAAGCAATTCCATAAAAAATTGTTCCTCCACACATTTTATTAAAAACTTTTCCCGGGGACTGTAATTATAATGCCACATTTCAAAAAAAGAATCCCTCGCCCAACCTTACACAAGATTACATTTTTGTAACTTTATAAATATCATTATTGCCAAAAGTAATGATAATCCTTGTAAACTCGCCTTTTTTTGACTCACATCCAATCTTATGACCAAGCCTTGTACAAAGCTTTTTTACTATGTAAAGTCCCATTCCTGTTGACTTTCTCGTAGTCCTTCCATTTTCACCTGTAAATGACTTGTCAAAGATATGAAGCAGGTCATTTTCACTGATGCCAACTCCGTTATCCTCAATAAAAAGCTTCACCGCTTCTTTCTCCTCGCAGGCATATATCCTTATATAAGCAGTTCTATCAGTACATTTATACTTGATAGAATTGCTTATGACCTGCCCCATTATAAATTCAAGCCATTTCGCATCAGTAAACACCCTAATATCAAGATTCCTTATTTCCGGGTTCATTCCGTTTAACAAAAGGTCTTCCCTATATGTAGAAAGGACTCTTCTCGTCACATCCTTAAGTGACACTTCCTTTATCACGTAGTCCTTTTCCGAATTCTCACTGCGCACATAGTAAAGCACAGTATCCGTATCCTGATCTATCCTCCTAAGCTGCTCCAGTGCCTGTTCGGAAAATTCTGTTACATTGTTATGATGCATAAGTTCAAGGCTCGATAAAGGAAGTTTTACCTCATGTACCCACATTTCAAGGTATTCCTTGAATTCCCTGCTTTCAGTCCTGTAGTCAGCTATCCTGTCACACATTGACTTATTGCACTCAAAAAGTATGTCTGCAAAAACCCTTGCATCTATAAAATTCCCACA
>CADBPM010000102.1 GCA_902796595.1 uncultured Lachnospiraceae bacterium
AGTAATGGAAAACTTCTTCGGCTTATTAAAGCAAGAAATATACTATGGCGCTGTCTACTACAGTTATGAAGAATTAAAATCTGAGATAGAAAGATTTATCACATACTATAACGAAAGAAGAATCAAAGAGAAACTCGGATGGATGAGTCCTGTACAATACAGGCTCAGCCTCTTGGCTGTATAAAAATAGCGTAGCAGCCATAAAACTGCTACGCTTAAAAAGTCTAACTTTTTGGGGTCACCGCATTTTTGCAGTTAGGGGACTTTTTTACATACTATAAAGCAAATTAAAGCAAGGTGTTAGTATTTAAAGACGTAGACATTGTGTTTGCTATCGCCGTAGCGATTGCCTGTCCACCAGACTGCACCATCTGCATAGATTGGCGCTCGGCATGGATTGAGCATCGCATTTGAGGCAAGTCGGGTAGCTTTTTTTATAACGTCTCCCTTTTCATTGACTGTCATCGAGTAGACACCTTTATATCCTTTTGTTTTGTCGTAGAGTTCATAAAGTATGATCGTGTTTCCGTTTCCGTCTGTTACAGCCTGTGGATGGATAATAGTCGTGTCTGAGTAGTTTGTCAGCCATTTAATACCGTAGTCGGAAACAGTTTCATTGCCATTAGGACCACTAAGTCCACTGCGACTGCTGGAAGTAACATAGCCGGATGAAGTACCGGTACGCACAGCCTGCGGGTCAAAAATTTGAATAAAGAGCTGTTCATTCTCTTTTGCAGCTGCTTTAGATAGAGAATGAACGGATGTTGAGACGAAAGATGCAGTGCCGTTTCTGAGATCATTGATATCGCCGATGTGAGCGAAGTTGTCGTTTAAGATATACATATTATAAGAATCGAGTGTACCCTTCTTTACCCAGAAATGGAAGATGTCTGCATCCGTGTGTTGATTATTTTCAATATCTAGATGACTGAGTGTGAAGGCACGATTGTAGCAGTCACCCTCGCTCACAAAAAGAAAGGAACCATTGTCGCCGAAATCGACAGCACGCTGACCGAAGGAGTGTGAATTGTAGATATTGTCATATTGGGAAATGGCATCAATGGTTTGCATTGAGGACAAGTCAATAATCCACACGGAGTTGCTCTGATGACCATTGTACATATGACGTCCGTAATTGACGGCAAGATAACCTCCACTAATTGCGGCATCACAGTTGCCACCCTCAAATGGAGTTTTTGTGTTAAAGCTGTCATCATAATAATCAGCAAGGCTCGAGGAACCATTGTCGCCGATTGTTTTGATCAGGTTTCCGTTAGCGTCATAGCGAGAGACAAAAATTGTTTCTTTTGAAGTGTTGCTGCCAGTATTTGCTTCGCCAGTGATGACATAATAACTTCCATCTGTGTCCATGAGTACGTCACCAAAGAGTGGGTGAGTTTTCTTTAGCACGAGGGTTTTGCCATTCGATTTGACGATGGTGATACGACCTTTTCCATCGTAAGCGTAGGAATACTTTCCATCTGCGTCCTTAAACTGAGCAACGTTTGAGACGCCGTCCCAGTTTACGTACTCCTTAGGAGCGGTTATAGAGAGTTTTGTGCCCGTTTTTTGACATTAATGATGGAATCTTTCCAATATGAATCGTCACTATTTTTATTTTTATTACCCGACTTCAAGGACGTTTTTGCGTTGATAGATTTGGACTTAAAGGTGCTGTAGGAAGAATCTCCGACTTTGATTTTTGCCTCTGTTGGTGTAGCACAGAGACTAAGACTTGCGAGCAGAAATGCTAAAGCAAGGACGGCAGAACGTTTGTACTTCTTCATAGATTACCTCTCTTTTTTTGTATGATGTGTGATCATGTATTGATGATCAGAGTGCAGACATCAATAGCTATCATATGAAAAAGTCAGTCTGATAAAGACATTCTCGCGAAGAGGATTTTTTCAGTATAGACTTTTTTAATATGTGCAATTGGATTGAGCTTTCTTAAAGTATGTATTCTTAAAGAATATTAATTTTGTGCAATCTGTATAATTCTTAGCATAATGCACATTATCTTTTTTGTCAATATTGATAGGCTGTACTCTGTCCAAAAAACTGTTTGTTCAATTTTTGAGTAAGCTTAATCCTTTATGTGATAAATTACTACGATGAATTGGGACAAGCACTGACTGCTAATATTTTGTGGAAATGCAATAAAAGTAGTGCATTAAATCGGTGACAGTGTTATTATCAATTTATAGCAGTTTAGTTGAAGTTATCGAAAGGGGGATATCAGAATAGCTTTTTCTTTAAGAATCGGGAATTTTATGACAGAAGTATCGTAAACGAAATAAATAATTTCGTTTACGATAAACGTCGCCGGGAATTAATGCTGGATAGACTTGCTCTATCCGCAATTATTTTCTTCACTTACTATAAATATTTATCAGAAAAATCAGATAGGAGAAGAATATGGACTATAAAAAATATCTTGCAGAGTATTGGAAGACGATAGAAGAAAACAACGAGAAGGATTACAAGTTTGGAGTTGATGTTACAGGATATAGAAAAGAAGCACATATTCCTTATGAAGGGGATTACGACCCTGATCATACGTTAAACTTGTATTATCCTGATAGCTACAGGCCATGTGACGCGAAATTGCCTGTGATAATAGATATTCACGGCGGTGGATGGATGTATGGCAACGTTGATGTATCAGAAAGGTATCTTGGCTTTCTTGCCTCTAAGGGATATGCTGTAATGGCAATGAATTACAGGCTTCTTCAGCGTACAGACCTTGCAGGACAGATAGCAGATATATTTGCAGCTATGCATTGGCTTTCTCAGTACGGACCAGATAGAGGTTTTGATCTTAGCAGAGTATTACTTACAGGTGATTCTGCGGGTGGACATCTTTCTATTTTAACCGAGTGTATAGAATTGAGCCGTGAACTACAGGAAATCTATGGAGTTAAACCATTTGATTTTTCTATAAATGCCATATCTGTGAGTTCGCCTGTGGTTGAAATGGATAAACTTTATATAGTTGCATCAGAGGAAACAGAACTTGGCAGGGAGACTGCCAAGGCTTATGTAGAACTTATGCTGGGAGACAAGGGAAAGAGTGCTTCATGGAATCACCATATGAGCATATCCGAGGTTGTGCCGGGACTTTCACTTCCGCCTGTTCAGATAATAGATTCTGAAATGGATTCACTTAGGACGCATACGGGTTATCTTATCGATATTCTTAAGAAGAATAATCAGAGATACGAAACTCTTACATGGAGCAAGGAAAATGGAATCCATTTAATGCATGTTTTTAACATAGGGCATTGGGAGTGGAAAGAGAGTATAGAGGCAAACGAAAAGATGCTTGAGTTCTTTGACAGAGTGTGAAGATAAGCTAAAAATAGACTTATCTTCTTTGATATGCTATACTTTAAGTCGGTGGCAATTGTTTTTGCTGCCGATTTTATTATATGACAACAAAAGATATATGTTTTATCGTAAATGAAATAAGTAATTTCGTTTACGATAAACGTCGCCGAGAATTAATGCTGTATAGAGCAAGCTCTATCTGCAATTATTTTCTTCGCTTACTATAATTTATAGTTTAGATGTCAGCAGAAGGTGATAGATATGGAAAAGAAAAGATTGCCGGTTGGAATAGATGATTTTGCAAAGATAAGAAATGGCAACTACTATTATGTTGATAAAAGCCTTTTGATAAAAGATATTATCAAAGCTGGAAGCGAAGTGACTTTATTTACCAGACCGCGCAGATTTGGCAAGTCTCTTAACATGAGTATGCTAAAGAACTTTTTTAGCGTTAATGGGGACAAGGCTATATTTGATGGGCTTGAGATAAGTAAGGATAAAGATTTTTGTGATAAATACATGGGAAAATATCCTGTTATCTCAATATCTTTGAAGCTGGTTGAGGGGCTGAATTATAAAGAGGCTGAAGACTGTATGATAAGCATTATAGGTGATACTGCGCTTAAATATAGTTTTCTTAAGAATAGTGATAAACTTAGTTCCGAGGAAAAGCATCATTATAAACAGTTGATCAATGTTGGTGATGTTGCAGGAAATGATTACGTGATGACTAAAAGGGTGCTTGAAAAAAGCCTTTTTGAGTTATCTTCACTTCTTTGTAAACATTTCAACCAAAAAGTCATAATACTTATTGATGAATACGATGTTCCGCTTGATAAGGCACATGACAATGACTATTATGATGAAATGGTTAAGCTTATAAGGGAAATGTTCGGGGCTGCGCTTAAGACAAATGAAAATCTTGAATTTGCAGTGCTTACAGGGTGTCTTAGAATTTCAAAAGAAAGCATCTTTACTGGTCTGAACAATTTTGACGTTCGCAGCATAACAAATATAGAGTATAATGAGTATTTTGGCTTTACAGAGGACGAAGTTGCTGAAATACTTGATTATTATGAGCTTTCATCAAGGTCAGAGGACGTAAAGGAATGGTATGATGGCTATAAGTTTGCAGATAAGGATATATATTGTCCATGGGATGTGCTGAAATTCTGCAGCG
>CADBPM010000103.1 GCA_902796595.1 uncultured Lachnospiraceae bacterium
AAATTCAGAATCAACCAGATAAGCATCTGAAGGTACATTCTCTTTAACAAACTTGCTTAGGCAATCATCCTTTCTGATATCTTCTTCAAGTGACTCCGCCTTAATCGTCACCATATCAGCATAGCATACATCGCGTGAGCAAAAAGCAACTGCTAAAAAGCAGACAAGAGCAAACAGTATACGAAATTCACCAGAATTATTCATAATTTCACCTCCCCCTTACCAAAGCAATACCTTCCACATGTTAGAATAACACATCTTTATAAGTATTAAAAGATGCTAAATCAGTTATATTTTCCACTCGAAGAGCCAGGTATACATGCAAATACCTGGCTTAGCAAAAATCTTTTGTATTTTGCGAAATAATATGATACACTGAGTAAATACCACATGTTATATGCAACACCACTATTTTTATGTGATTAAAATGTAAGGGAGGCTGTCATGCCTGATTATTCAGATTATTACGCAGAGCATCTTGAAAAATGTGCAGAAAAAATAGACCGATATGAAGCAACACTTCCTGAATTTGTAGCACGCTACTTAAATTCACGAATGAAACTTCAGGAATCCACAAAGGCAGAATATATTGCAGACCTGAATATCTTCTTTAACTGGATGCATCAGAAAAAGAGGGAATTGAGAGAAAAGGAAGTCGAAGATATAACTCTCGAAGACATGGCAAAACTTACTGCAGACGACATTCAAAGCTACATGTCCTATCTAAGTGCTGCCAGTGTCAGCGAATACAAGAACAATCGAAATTCCATTTCAAGAAAGCTCATTCCCTTAAACGGACTTTTCAAATACTATCTATTAAGAGAAAAACTTACAATGAATCCTGTTGAACTTGTTGAGCGCCCTCGCGAACCTAAGACCAAGGGCCAGGCATGGCTTAATACGGATGACATAGCAAAAATCTTGAACGTGATCGAATACAATAACGGCACCTATTCTGAACATACAAGAAAAATGCGTTCGCACAGAACACAACGCGACTACACGATGATCCGTCTGATGGCAGAAACTGGAATCCGTATTTCAGAGTGTATCGGGTTGGATATCCCTCACATAAATTTCAAAGAAAAGAGGATAACTGTTACCAGAAAAGGCGGACATCCTGACCTTATATATATTTCAGAAGAACTGCTTACACTGTTAAAGGACTATATAAATGGCTACAGGGCAGAGCAGAAAGTAAAACCGGAAGCAGAAAACGCCCTCTTCATTTCCAACCGCGGAAGCAGAATGACCGCAAGAAATCTACAGATCATGCTGAAATCCTACGGAGAAGCTGCCGAAATATACGATAAAAAGATCACTCCTCATAAACTCCGAAAAGCCTACGGCACAGCTCTTTACAAAAAAAGCGGCGGTGACATAGAAATGGTTAAGGATGTACTCGGTCACGAAAGCATAACAACTACCACACGCTATATTGACAATGAAGGCGATAAGAAACGCGCTACGGGTATGATAAACTATAATGATATCTGATGATGCAAAAGGTTAGCGTAAGGTCGGGATATTACTCGTTCCCGACCTTGAACGTGCTATTTAATTTTCACTTCATTTGATTTTGCCCTATTAAATTGTATTTAATCAAGTACAATCTTCTATTTGGATTGACCTTGCGTCCTTAAAATGCTATTATCCGTTAGAAGGAGATATTCATGAATGAACAGATTTTTGAAGTTTTAAAAGAAGCCTTTGTAAAAATAATCACGAAGGGCGTTCTCGTCACCATCCCAATGGCTGCCATAGGCTTTGCTCTGGCACTTATCATTGCTATTGTGGTTGCCCTTATCCAATATGCAAAAGTCCCTGTTTTAAGACAGATCGCACGCTTTTACATCTGGATTATGCGCGGCACTCCTCTCTTGGTCCAGCTCTTTGTGGTTTTCTACGGACTCCCGGGGCTTGGAGTAAAAGTTAACGCATACATTTCGGCAGTAAGTGTATTTGCCCTGTGCGAAGGTGCTTACTGTGCAGAAACTATAAGAGGTTCTCTTGAGGCTGTCTCTTACGGTCAAACCGAGGCCGGATACTGTGTAGGATTAAACTTCTGTCAGACTATGTGGCATATAGTTTTGCCACAAGCAATGAGAAATGCATTTCCTGCCCTCTCAAATTCACTCATTTCTCTGATAAAAGACACATCCCTTGCCGCAAATATCACTGTAAATGAAATGTTTATGACAGCACAGCGCGTGGCCGGAAGAACCTATCAGTTCATGGCAATCTATCTTGAGCTTGCCGTAGTATACCTTATATTCTGTACTGTGCTTACATATATACAGAAAATAATAGAAGGAAAACTTGGCAGGTACGACAATAAAAACAGCAAGGTGACAGTAAATGCTTGAAGTAAAAGGAATCAAAAAAAATTTCGGGGAACTTCAGATACTTAAGGGTGTTGATCTTAAAGTTGATAGCGGAGATGTGATCTCACTTATAGGACCCTCCGGAAGCGGCAAGACCACCATGCTTCGCTGTATTAATTTCCTTGAAACCGCAGATGAAGGAACTATTACTTTTAATGGTAAAACTTATGAATTCAATAAGATAAGTAAAAAAGAAATAGCCGAGATCCGCATGCAGACTGGTTTTGTTTTCCAAAATTATAACCTATTTGCAAATATGACAGCTATTGATAACGTTACCCTTGGTCTGACCGTCGGCAGAAAGATCGACAAAAAAACTGCAAAAGAAAAGGGCATGGACATGCTAAAAAAAGTCGGCATGGAAGAGCGCGCAAACTTTTACCCGGCGCAGCTTTCCGGCGGTCAGCAGCAGCGCGTGGCAATAGCAAGAGCCCTTGCCACAGACCCAAAGATAATTTATTTCGACGAACCCACAAGTGCTCTTGACCCTGAACTCATAGGTGAAGTCCTCAATGTGATCACTAAACTTGCCGAAGATGGAATGACAATGATTGTCGTCACTCATGAAATGAGCTTTGCAAGAGATGTTTCAAAAAAGACAATTTTCATGGAGCATGGACTCATTGTTGAAGAGGGAGCTTCAAAAGATTTCTTTACCTCTCCTAAGCTGGCAAGAACAAGAGAATTTATAAATTTCTCCATCTGAAATCAAAAACACTTGAAAGGAGTTTTTATGAGAAAATTACTTACTTTTATCACAATCAGTTCACTGGCAATATCACTTACAGCATGTGGAAATACTGCTGGTAAAAACAAGGTCAAAACAGACTCATCCGCCATTTTACCTTCAGCGCAGAGTACTGCCACAGATCCTTCTCTTGAAAATGTAAAAAATGCAGGAGAACTGAAAATAGGTCTTGAAGGTGACTGGCAGCCATTTTCCTATCATGATGAATCCGACAAGCTTGTTGGTTACGATACAGAAGTTGCCACAGCCATCGCCGAAAAACTTGGCGTAAAGGCTTCTATTACAGAAGCTTCATGGGATGGTCTCCTTACAGGGCTTTCAACAGGAGTTTACGATGTTGTCGTGAATGGGGTTGATGTAACAGAAGAAAGAAAACAGGCATTTGATTTTTCTGACCCTTATGCATACGATCATATCGACCTTGTTGTAAAGGCAGATAATACAGAAATAACTTCTTTTGACGATTTAAAAGGAAAAGTAAGTACAAACTCCACTGGTTCAACTTATGCTGAACTTGGTGAAAAATACGGTGCTTCAATTAAAAATGTTCCTACACTCGCTCAGACAATGGAGCTTGTAAAAAATGGGACTGCTGATGCAACTATAAATGCTGATACCTCGATTCAGGATTATTTCAACACAACAGGCGAAACAAATCTCAAAGTCGTCGCAAAACTTGACGAAGTAACAGAATATGCAATTCCTGTTAAAAAAGGAAATATAACCCTTCGCGATGCCATTAATAATGCAATTAAAGAACTTCGCGAAGACGGAACCCTTAAGAGTCTTTCCGAGAAATACTTCGGGGCAGATCTGACAGAAAAATAAAAATGACAAAACCGGCACATTCTTGTTAATGTGCCGGTTTTGTGTTACAGAAAACTCATTTTATAAATTTCTCTATTGCATTTTGGAGCTTTTCAAGTGATTCCATATCCCCGTGCTCGATAGCATCAACCATCTTTCCAGAAATTTCATTGTGCATGACCACCTTTGCTGTATTTGTGATTTCTGCGCGTACTGCGGCCAGCTGCGTAAGGATCTCATTACAATCCCTGTCATTTTCAACCATCCGTTTCACAGACTCAAGATGCCCTGCTGCCCTCGAAAGGCGGTTTATTATATTCTTCTTTGATTTTTCATCAGTTATAACAGGTACATGGTGTTCATGTGTATGCTCTATTATAGTTCCATCTGCCAGCACATGCGTATGCATCCCTGTATGATGCTCATGCTCTGACTCCGGTTTATGCTGTTTTATGTAGTCTTCTGCCAACTCTCCACCTCTTTCCCGTTGATCATTAAAACACATTTTCCCCAATTATACCGCGTAATCTTTTTCTTTTCCAGCCAATTTATAGTAAGCACAAAAATCAATAATCGTGCTTACTGTACCCTGTACCCAAAATCTCCTATCTAATATATCACAGAAGGTCCGGTGCTTACGCACCGGACCTTCGCAAAAAATATATATTTCTCCAATGATCATTCAACATTATTGATAAGAGCAAGGATTTCATCCTTTATTGCCTTATTGATTGCAAGGGCATTTTCCCTTGTGTCTCTGTTTGAATAGAAATAGAACTTTATCTTTGGCTCAGTACCGCTTGGGCGTATAGCAAACCATGAACCGTTGTCGAGGAAGAAACGAAGTGCATTCTGAGCCGGAATATCCTCATATCCATCAATATAATCTATAACCTTTGTAACCTTTGATCCTGCGATTTGCTCAGGCTTATTTGCACGAATCCACTTCATCATCCTGCCGATACGCTCGGCACCTGGTATACCTTCAAGGATTATATTAGGCTCATCCTCTGCAAAATAACCATACTTGGCATAGATATCCTGAAGCACATCCCAGAGAGTCTTTCCCTGCTTTCTAAAATATGCGGCTGCCTCGGCAACAAGCATTCCAGCTGAGATACCATCCTTATCTCTTATATCTTCACATGCTGCATAGCCTACAGACTCCTCATAACCAAAGAGGTAGGTATAGCCATTTTCATGAAGATAAGGAATCTTGCCGCAGATATTCTTGAAACCTGTGAGTGTCTCAAACATTTCAACCCCGAATGCCTTGGCAATTATGGTTGAAAGAGTGGATGTAACGATAGACTTTACCATAGCACCCTTTGCAGGAAGAGTTCCGGCGCTCTTATGTCCTTCAAGGATATAGTTTACAAGGATATATCCTGTCTGGTTACCATTAAGAGGAACATAATTTCCCTCATTATCCCTTATCTCGATCGCAAAGCGGTCAGAATCCGGATCTGTAGCCATAAGAAGCTCTGCACCAAATTCCCTGCCGTACTGCTCAGAAAGTTTGAAAGCCTTTGGATCCTCTGGATTCGGGTATCCTACTGTTGTAAAATCTGGATCCGGATTTTCCTGCTCTGGAACTATCTTCCAGTTCTTAAATCCACGGTCTGTAAGCATCTGTCTGAATGGGATCGAACCGCATCCATTAAGAGGTGTGTAAACAAAAGGAATTGAAAGATCCAGTTCGTCGCCCTTGTGGATGGCAAGACTTTCAACCTTATCAAGGTATTCTCGGTCATATTCCTCGCCTAATACGATTATCTTTCCGCTCTTTACGCCTTCCTCAAAGTCAGACTTCTTAACGCTGTTCCATATATCGACAGCGTTTATCTTTTCTGTCATTCCGTCTGCAACCTCTGCACTTACCTGACATCCATCATCCCAGTATGCCTTATAGCCGTTGTATTCCTTAGGATTGTGTGAAGCTGTGATATTTATACCCGAAACCGCATTCAGTCTTCTTATCATAAATGCAAGCTCCGGAGTAGGACGAAGGTCTGGGAATGTATAGACCTTTATACCGTTTGCTGCAAGAATTGAAGCTGTAAGCTCTGAAAATTCCTTTGAAAAATGACGAGGATCATGTGCAATGACAACACCTCTCTCACATGCTTCCTTACCATGCTCATTTATATAATCAGCAATGCCCTGTGTTGCCTTGCCGACTGTAAAGAAATTCATGCGGTTGGTACCTGCTCCGACTTTTCCACGAAGTCCTGCCGTACCAAATGAAAGATCCTTATAAAAACGGTCCTCTTTATCTTTCTCATCATCCTTGATGGAAACAAGTTCCTTTTTTAAAGGGTCCACATCTGCAAGATGCTGGCACCACTCTTCGTATCTCTTCTGATAATCCATGCGAAAATCCTCCTTAAAATGTCGTATTGCGAAGCGAAAGCGCAATATGCAGGGCAGAATGCTGCCCCGGATATAAGCTATTTTACCACAATTTATAAGTATTTTGAATAAGAATTATCAGAAAATGAGACATCGTGAAACGATGCCTCGCAGCCCCTGACATCGCCG
>CADBPM010000104.1 GCA_902796595.1 uncultured Lachnospiraceae bacterium
AATGACAACAAATGTATCTGCTGGAAAGGTGTTTGTTACAGCGTTTTTAGACTTTGCAACATATAAGAAATTTGCAGATTCACTGGCCTGGGAAACGGAAGTGTGGATTGCGGATATGCCAGATCATATGATTCATCTTAATGGTGATAGATTTATGGGACCAAGATAAGGAGGGTAAAAAGATGGATTTGAGTGGAATCGATCCAACTATTGGAAGTGCGTTAATTGAGCTTGGGACATCGTTAAGTACACTTGTATTAAAAGGAACTACTACCGCTGTTCAGGGGAAAATAGCGTCCTTAAAAAATGAAAAAAATGTTGATACAGTACGCGGAGCTTATAATGAAATGGTTAATCAATTAATGGCTGAGAGAGAAGAAGCATTAATGATTGCGCAGTCATATAAAAATGAATTAGAGCGTGTGGTTATAAGCGATGAAGACATTGAGTATTTACAACAAACTGTATCGAAGGTGCTTGATTTATTGGTAGGTATGCAGGTGTTTGATGTTAATAGTGAAAATGTAGCTGTCCAAGAAAAGGCCAGAGCACAAATTGATGCTTTAAATGGTATCAAAGGACTGATTAGTAAAGATGTTTTGAAGACTATGCAATTACTTGGATTTAATTATAAAGCCGCAATTGGGGAACCATTAACAGAGTTGTGTGCGAGTAAAATTAAAGGAGCTACTGGTAGCCTTCAAAGGAAAAAACGGTAATATGTAAAAAGGAAGGTAGTGTTGGATGAGTTTTAAATATTGGCTCCCTGATGAAAACGGGCAGAAAACAGAGTATGAAACGCAAGATAACGCGGTTATTATTATTGGGGCTAATGGTTCTGGTAAAAGTAAACTAGGTGCATGGATTGAGTGTCAAAACTTTGATGGTGTGCATCGTGTTGGAGCACAACGTAATTTAAATTTCAATGAAAATATTCCGCTTAAAAACTATTCTGAGGCGGAGAATTGGGTTTTTTATGGAAGTGGTGATGGAAATGATCATAGTAAAGGTCAAAGATGGAATTGGGGTCATTATACCACCAGATTGATGGATGATTATGATAGTGTTTTGGCGGCAGTTATAGCATTAAAAAATAATGAAATCTCTAAATTTCATCAAGCGTGTAAAGATAGAGGAAATAATAAAGCGGAATGGCCGGATACACCTGTAACGTCGATTGATAAAATTCAACATATATGGGAATCGGTTTTTCCACAACGAGAACTTATAGAAGATGATTCAAAATTTTATGCAGGACTATATAAAAATGGGGAGTTTAATAAGTACTCTGCTACTGAAATGAGTGACGGGGAGAGAGCGGTTCTTTATTTAGCTGCCCAAGTTTTATCTGTGCCGAAAAATAAAATGCTAATTATTGATGAGCCAGAAGTTCATTTACATCCATCTATAATGAATAGGTTATGGAAAGAGCTTGAGAGATGTAGAGAAGATTGTTTGTTTATATATATCACTCATGATTTGAATTTTGCATCGGCTCATTGCAATGCCACGAAATTCTGGATAAAAGATTTTGATGGAAAACATTGGAAAATTGAAAAGATAATTGAAGAGAGTATACCAGAAGAACTTGTTTTTGAAATATTAGGTAGTAGAAAAAATGTCTTATTTGTAGAAGGTGAAACAAATAGTTATGATAGTCAGCTGTACACACAAATCTATCGTGATTATTTGGTAATTCCATGTGGTGGATGTACAAAAGTTATAGAAAGAACGAAGGCATTTAGGAACAGCACAATGCTGCACGAGTGTGAAGTGTACGGATTAATTGATCGAGATTATAGATCAGAACGTGAAATTGCTTCGTTAAAAGAAAATGGCATTTATGTAATAGGTGTTGCTGAAGTAGAAAATTTATTCTTGGTAGAGGAGTTGATAAGATTTGTTGCTACGCGATTTGCCACAGAAAATGTTGAACAGACTATAGATAATATTAAAGAGTTTGTAATTAATACAAAATTTTCAAATATGATAGAACGCCAATTATGTCAAAGCGTGGTTGCTGAGATTAAATATCAGCTATCTTGTATAGAAATCCATAATAGAAACGAAGAAGAAGCAAAAAGTACATTACAGATTGGTTTGGATTCTATAAAATATGATGACATACGAGATGAGAAAGAAACTATTTTTCGCCAAGCGTTAGAGAGTAAAGATTATAGAAGCGTATTGAAGATTTTTAATGAGAAGGGTATTTCTAAAACCATAGGTCATTTTTTTGGAATAAAAAATGATGAATATCAAGGGAAAGTTATTAATCTATTAAATGGGGATTGTTATAAGGAAATTGTTGAATTGTTAAGCGGATATTTGCCAAATGAAATTCCAAGATAAAAGGATGATTATAGTTTGGAAAATGAGGTATATATCTAGGTTGCAAATTGATTGCATAAACATTAAATTATATAGAAAGAGTTTAATTCCATTACAATATTAAGACTACAAAGTACTGTTACAGTACTGTTTGAGTAAGTAAAGGAAGAAAATACAGATAATACGAATAAAAGATTAACAAAAATGTTAACAAAAACCATGAGAAAAAGGTCATTCCATCAACCCGTTGCGGAGTTGGAGTAATACATAATTAAAAAATGAATATATGGCATTAAGCATTTAAAACAGAATATAGTAAATATGAAGCGAAACAAAATCTATAACTACCTTACTTTATCTACTATATTCTATTGACACGATATCTTGTATAGATATTTTAGATAAAGAAGATATTGGAGATTTAGAGGCATTAACAAAAATCAACACTTCATTTACTATATCGACCATGCGTAATTTTCCTTCATATTTAACATAAGAACCACCCTTTTTCTGACTGTCTCTATGTATATTCTTATCTGAAACAAAATAAGTAACAGAAATATAAGGAAATTCCTCATCTGCCCCAGTCTGACGTTTTTTGGCCTGTGCCTTGTTGCATAGCTGCTCTAGGTATAGAATTTTTTCATTTAATTCGTCTATCTCAAAATCTGAAAGTTCTCTTTTTTCATCCGTTAATCGTGCTGTTTCCGCAACCTTTGCTTCATATCCGGTCAATGCGGCGTAGGGGCTGAATTGGGCAGCCCGTGCAAGCATGGACATGTGCGGACGGGTAAGAGACTGATAATGAGGAAGATTTATAATATCATCATTTTTATGAGTTTCTTCTTCATCATGCCAGACATAGGATCTGTTACTCATTTATCTTACCCTCCTTTATGTCCTCCAACTTCATTGTTGCGTTCCATGCCACGTGCCCCTTCTCTGAAGTTTGTGCCCTTTAGGATAGCATTTTTACCAAAACGGTCTTTTATATCAAGCATAGCTTTCTGAAGACGCTTTTCTTTATCAAGTTCTTCTTTCTTATCTTTTTCTTCTTTTTCCTTTTTGGTGTAATCCATAAAGAAATCTAACTGTTCAAAGGATTCTTTGCTTTCTTTTTCCTTTATTTCAGACTCAGGATAAACGTCGGCTGAAATATTTACCCTTCTGACCAAAAGATCCGAGTCTACATTTTCATCATATATATTTACAATAGCTTTTGTAATAAGTTTTGATGATGAGGTTGCAAATGTAAGCTTTCTCGTGCCATTTGCATGAATAGGAAGCACTCTGCCATAATGGTCTTTAGTGACCTTACCCCTGTATGGTTTATCAGTCTTACTGTATTTATAACTTGTCCCCCTCTGACAGAGGCTTTCCCTGGCAAACTCTATGTAAAGAGTGACCCTGTCAGTAACAAGTCCCTTTCGCACCAGATCAAGGCTTAGTTCTTCCGCCATTTCCATGATTATTACTCTGGCTTTAGGAAACGTATAAGGTTCATGCAATACCTGCCCCTGACTTATACTTTTGTTTTCAGGAACATATTGCTTTATCACATCGATAGTGCAGGGCTCCCACCCCCATGCATGGTCGATAAGAAGCTCGGCATTTACACCCAAAAGCCTGTAAAGCAGGTCTTCGCCGTTATTCATCAGCATAGTCTTTGATTCGTTTTTTAAAGGCTTGTCAAGATATATCATAACAGGCGTTTTTGTGCAGCTCATTCTTGCCACATCACTCATGGTATGCATTCCGTTGTCAGCAAGTTTCTTTGCAATGCCGGGACCTAGACGCCAGAAATCCGTAAGAGGTTTGTGTTCCCAGAGGATTTTTCTGTAGGACATTTCGTTAAGTTCTGCCATGCGAACACCATTTTCATCTGGAGAGATGTGTTTTGCAACTATGTCCATCGCAACCTTTGCAAGATAAAGATTAGTGCCAATCCCAGCAGTAGCAGTGATACCTGTTTTGCCAAGAACATCCTTTATCATTTTCATTGCAAATTCTTTTGCCGAAAGTCTGTATGTGTTTAAATATCCGGTAGCATCTATAAATACTTCATCAATAGAGTAAATAATAATGTCTTCCGGAGCTACATATTTTAAATACACTCCTACAATTTCCGAAGAAACTTCCATATATCTGTTCATCCTTGGTGTGGCGACTATATATGAAAGTTCAAGCGAAGGCTCTTCTTTTAACTTGGAAGCATTATAGGAGTTTCCGGTAAATGAGGCGGAAAAGTTTCGAAGAGAGCTTTGATAGGCTTTGAGTCGCCCCTCATTTATCTGCTTTACTTTTTCTATTACTTCAAAGAGGCGCGGACGTCCGGGAACTCCATTTGCTTTAAGGCTCGGTGAAACAGCCAGACAGATTGTCTTTTCTGTCCGGCTTTTATCAGCGACAACAAGATTTGTTGTCATCGGGTCGAGTTTGCGGTCTGCACATTCTACAGAGGCATAAAAGGATTTTAAGTCGATAGCTATATATGTTTTATCCATACCTGTCCCCCTGTATCTGCCTTAAAAATTTCTATGCCTGTGTTGTATAATGTGTCTGCCGAGTAGTAGCTTTGTTACTTTAAACAGTAAATTAGTCTGAAACAACTTTAACACAGACTTCAGACGATTTCAAGGTCGCCGCTTACAGTACGGACATTTATCGACGCGAACCCTCCATTCTTGATGGTGATGGCATTTCCATCTTTATAATACGGCATTTTGGTTGAAATGTCACCGCTCACAGTTTTAAAAACAAGGTCATAAGATGGGGATGCACCAAGGTCAAGTCTGGCATCACCGGACGCGGTATTTATATCGCAGCGCTCAATCTGACTGGCTGTTATAAGGTCGATGTCACCAGAGCCCGACCTGAAAGATATATTCTTTATATCTGCATGTGTAACGATGTCGCCGGAACCTGAGGAGAAGTCTACACTTTCAACCCTGCTTTTCTTTATATCTATATCACCGGAGCCTGTACTAAATACACTTTTTGTAATGTTTGAACCGGTTATGCTAACATCACCTGAACCTGTTGTAGTGCAAAATTCTTTTGCGGTAACATTTTCAGCGTTGAGACTGCCTGAGCCTGTAACAGCATTGATTCGTTTAAGCGAGATATGCGAAACATCAATATCACCGGCACCCACAGTAACATTAATATGGTTGAAATTTTCAGGAATTGTAAGCGTGAGTGTCCCCGACAGTCCTGAATTAAAAATAGGAGAGTTCTCAGAGACATCGCGGGTAAAACGAATTGTATCGTTCTCATACAAAATTGCAAGCTTCGGAGAATTTGTCTGGCAAATATATTCGTAATGAAGTGCCTCTCCCCTTGTTACATTAAGATCAAGGCATCCACCTTCTACCTTGACAGTATGGAAATTTGATATATTTTCAAGAGTTCCTTCTGCAGACAGACTACCTTCATCATTATTGAAATTTTTTGCAAAATTATTTGCAGTATGGCTTCCGTATTTGATCGATTCCTTGATGGTCTTTTTAAGGTTCTGGAGAATATCATCATTTACCATTTTAGAAATGGTCTTTCCTAGTTCATCAAAACGAAGGTCTCCAAAACTGAAATTTCTGAAATTAAAATCGTTGTTATGGGCAGACTTATTGTAATGTTCACTTGAAGTCTCTTCTTTATTTTCACATTTATCATCTGTCTGTTCAGACATTTCAGGAAGATCATTTATAAGGTCGGTTATGTCACCAAGCTCTGCGATGATCTCCTCATCACTTTTTCCAACCTTATGCCCCTCGTCAAAATGCCTCTCAAATTCACTTTCGATATCGTTTCTAAAGTCCTCAGGGCAATTTGAAAGCTTTTCCCTTACATTAGACATATATTCTTCTCTTGTCATATTAATTCCCCCACTTTTTTTACGAAATCAAGCCAGTCAGCTTTAAGATTTTCCTTGTAAGATCTGCCTTCATCTGTTAGATGATAGTATTTTCTGGCAGGTCCCGACTGAGATTCGACCAGATAAGTTTCAAGATAACCGCTATCCTTAAGTCTTTTAAGGATGAGATAAAGCGTACCTGCCGCTACGGAAAGATTTTCCGATATGGTTTCTGTAAGCTCGTATCCGTATTTATCATTGGACGAAAGCTGGGCAAGTACACATAGTTCAAGTGCGCCTTTTTTAAATTGTGGATTCATAGAACCTCCTTTCAAATATTCATTTGTTATATGTAGTATAACATACAGTATACTGCAATGCAATATAGTAAATTAAATTTAATTCTAAAATCATTAAACGTACCTATATTGCAGCATCAGGCTTACGCCTGATGTTGCACTCTGCCGGCCAACGCGAGAGCGTTTATCATGGCCGGCTAGTCATTTGAGTATATATTACTATATGAAGTCTGGCTATTCCTTTGCAGCTTGCTGATGCTAAAAGCCTTGCAATCAGTGAGGGCTGACTGCAAGGCTTTTGCTGGTTGAAATGGGTTAAGAGGCAGCATAGTACTGTGCCTGTGCATGAAACATTTTTGCGTAAAGTCCATTTTTCCTGTTTACAAGGCTTTCATGAGTTCCATACTCAGATATTACACCATTTGAAAAAACTGCTATGTGATCGCAGAACTGACAGGAAGATAATCTGTGTGAAATATATATGCCTGTCTTTCCGCCGACAAGGTCTTCAAATTGCCTGTAAATCTCATACTCTGCAATCGGGTCGAGCGCCGCAGTTGGTTCATCAAGGATAACAACTGGGGAATCCTTATAGAGGGTCCTTGCAATGGCAAGTTTCTGCTGTTCACCGCCTGAAGGTTCGATACCGTCCTTATTGTAATGCTTAAAAATATAAGTTTCGTCGCCTTTTTCAAGAGAGGCAATCTTATCTGACAATCCGGTTTTCTTAAAAATGCTCTGCAGCTTCTTTTCTTTTTCTTTATCAGAAACAGAGTCGTTTACATAGTCGCTTACAAGAATGTTTTCCTTAAAGGTAAAGGCAAAGAGCTTAAAATCCTGAAAAACAGGAGAGAACTCATTCATGTATGACTGATAGTCGTATTCTCTTATATCAGTTCCGTCCATAAGGATCTGACCGGATGTAGGATCATAAAGTCTGCATAAAAGCTTTATAAAAGTTGTTTTGCCAGCACCGTTTAAACCTACAACAGAAAGGTGTTCGCAAGGTTCTATTTTTAAGTTTATGCCTTTAAGTACCTGCACATCCGAGCCTGGGTAGGAGAAGCATACATTTTTAAATTCAAATGTATGAGGACCACGCGCAACCTTTTTTGTTCCCTTATGTATGGCATCCGGATAATTCATGAGCTTTA
>CADBPM010000105.1 GCA_902796595.1 uncultured Lachnospiraceae bacterium
GCTCCCTTGACATCCCCATGTCACACAACTATACTCCAGGGAAGGAATCGGTGGATACGACTACCCACTATTTTTGACGAATAACCTATTTTTATTTATGTGATTCTGATCAATAAAGTAATGTCGGGAAGTATTACAACCGAGGACTTTATTTTTGTTGTTGGAATAATAGAAATATTTGAGCAATGGCTGCAGGATTTTTTTGAAAATATAAGAGACATAATTAAAAACAGTATAATCATGTCTGATTTTCGTAAACTCATCGATGCACCTTGTGAAGAAACATTATTAAATAGAGAATATCAAAGTGAGAAGGAGATAATAGGACATGAGATTGTTTTTGATCATGTCTGGTTCAAGTACCCAGGGGAGAAAAAATATGTAATAAAGGATATGTCCCTTAAAATAGATGCAGGAGAGAAGGTGGCTCTTGTTGGTTTGAACGGGGCGGGTAAAAGCACATTTGTAGAGTTGCTTTTAGGTACATTGATTCCGGATAAGGGAAAAATTCTTTTAGACGGGATAGATATACAGTCTATCTCCAGAAATGAATATATTCATAAATTCACTGTCGTTTTTCAGAATATATTTGTTATGGCTGCATCTATTGCTGAAAATATTTCGGGTGTTCCTTTAGGTAATGAGGACAATGAAAAACTTGATAAAGTTCTTTCAGATAGCATGCTTATAAAAAAGATTAATGACTTTCCTAATGGAAGGAAAACCGAACTTACTGACAAATTGAGTGATGATGGAGTAGTAATGTCAGGGGGGCAGATGCAGAGGCTCGCTCTTGCAAGAGCAATGTACAGAAGAGGTGATATAATCGTGCTTGATGAACCTACCTCTGCGCTTGATCCTTTAGCAGAGGAAAAGCTTTATCATAGTTATGAGAAGGATACAAACGGGAGAAGTGGCATTTTTATCTCTCATCGTCTTATTTCAACAAAGTTTTGTGATAGGATTCTTTTTCTTAAAGATGGTAAGATCGAAGAAAGCGGCAGTCATGAAGAGTTAATGAGGTGTAAAGGAGAATATTATAAACTTTTCTGTTTACAGGCTGATAAATATAAAAAAGCAGGTGAAGTATGAAAATTCCAAAGTATTATAAAACTGGATTCAGGTTATTGAAAATAACAAATACAATTTCAAAAAGAATTTTGCCGCTTAACATACTGTTAGGTCTGACAAATACGGCTTTCCAATATGCAGGTTATTTCTTTCTTGCTATTGTTATAGACAGGCTCATTGAGGGTAAGTATAGTGATGCGACCTTTTTTTCTGCACTATTGATTATTTCAAATCTGCTTTTGTCATTGATCATCAATAAGCTAAACAAATATGCGACAGTAGAAGCTAATCTGCTTTTTACTGATTTTAAGACTCGTGTAAGGGATAAGGCATTGCTTCTTTCGTATGACAGGCTTTCAAAGCCAGGTTTTACAGGAGAAATACTTGATGGGGAATTTACAACAGAAATTGAGGGTGGGATAGATTATCTGATCGAATGTTTTAAGACGCTTTTATCAAGTGGTTTTTCTATAATTGTAGCATTTATTATGTCTGTTCAGATGCTTTTTTTAAGAGGAGTCAAGAGCCCGTCGGAGCAAATTGTTTCAATCATACTTTATATCGGTATCATGGTCTTTCTTATTCTTTCAAATATGTTGCTTAGAAAGAAGAACAGTATTAATCAAGAGAGTAGTGTGGAGGGGCATGAAAGGGCAGAGAGAGGTGTTGGATACTTTAGTAATGTGATTTATGGTGATGCAGATGCACTTAGAAATATAAAAATGTATGATATGCAGGAGCTTGTTTGGAGTAAATGCAGACATTTTCATGAGATTACGATGCGATATTTTGCTGATTCGTATAATAAGCGAAAAAAACAAAATCTGGCAGCTGATTTTTGTGCAGATGTGTATATCTTTTTTTCTGTGGGACTTATTTTTATGCGCATGCTTTCAGGAGCCATAACAATAGGTGCTTTTACAGCATATTATGGGGCATTTACTCAATTTTCAAAAGCATTTCCTAAAATTCTTCAAAGTGATTTTGATATAAAGAGAATTACAGATTATATGGAAATATTTGCAGATTTTCTTGATGAAAATAAACAGGATAAAGAAGATATGCAAGGCTATGAATCGAAGAACTCTACTGATGATAAGTGTAAAAAAGTAATTCCGGATGGAGACTGTAATATTGAATTTCATGATGTTAGTTATAGGTATCCAGGTACAGATAAAAATGTTTTGGAGCATGTAAATGTCAGTTTCTCAACGGGAGAGAAGAGTGCAATTGTAGGCTTAAATGGTGCAGGAAAAACCACGCTGATAGGGCTTCTATGCGGACTATATCGACCATCAGAAGGATATATCACTTTAAATGGCGTAAATATACTGGAATATGATCATGATGAATATATGAAACTGTTTTCGTGTGTTTTTCAGGATTTCAGACTGTTCGATCTGACTGTTGGTGAAAATATTTCATGTACTGAAGATTATGATCGAAAAAGGGCTTTGAAGATCATAAATGCTATCGGGCTAAGGAAAAGAATCGATAATATTTCTGGAGGCATTGAGTCTGATTTTATAGGTGAAGAGGAAAATACTGATTTTTCAGGTGGAGAGAAACAAAAACTTGCTATTGGAAGAGCAATATTCAGAAATGCAAGATTTATGATACTTGATGAACCTACATCAGCTTTGGATCCTGTGAGTGAAGAAAAGGTCTATGAAGACTTTGCCAAGATGACAGAAGATAAAACCGGGATTTTTATTTCTCACAGAATGTCATCCTGTCTTTTGTGCGACAGAATAATTGTCATGAAAAATGGAAAAGTAACTGATATTGGCTGCCATAAGGATCTATTAGAGAAGAGTAAGCTTTATAGTAAAATGTGGAATGCCCAGGCTAAATATTATGTTGCATGAACAAATCTTGTTTAAACACCTTTGTTCGCATTGACTAACACCCTCCTTTGGTGATAACTTAGAACTTATGCAAAGACTATAAGTCTGCAACCAATATGGTGAAAGGAGAAACCACATGATTTACACAAAAAGGGTAGAAGATATGTGCAAGGTGCATCAGGACGTTCATCACGGTGCTGCACCTATTCCGGAGGAGGCTAAATGGGTTAAAGCCAAAGATGTCAAGGACATCTCCGGATATACACATGGTATCGGCTGGTGTGCACCTCAGCAGGGATGCTGCAAGCTTTCACTCAATGTAAAAGACGGAATTATACAGGAGGCTCTTGTTGAGACTATCGGATGTTCAGGTATGACACAGTCTGCTGCTATGGCAGGTGAGATCCTTCCTGGTCTTACTGTGATCGAAGCACTCAACACTGACCTTGTCTGTGATGCTATAAATACAGCAATGAGAGAGCTTTGCCTCCAGATTCTTTACGGACGTACACAGTCTGCATTCTCAGAAGGAGGACTTGCAGTAGGTGCAGGTCTTGAGGATCTTGGTAAGGGAAGCCGTTCAATGGTTGGTACAATCTACTCAACCCTTGATAAGGGACCTCGTTACCTTGAAATGACAGATGGTTATATTACTGAGCTTGGTCTTGATAAGGAAGATAACATCATCGGATATAAGTTTGTTAACTTCGGAAAGATGATGGATTTCATCAAGGCAGGGGACGATGCCAATACAGCTTATGAGAAGGCATCAGGCCAGTATGGACGTGTAGATGACGCAGTTAAGTTCATTGATCCACGTAAAGAGTGATTTCGAGGGAGGAAAATATAATGGCATTATTTGAATCATACGAGAGACGAATCGATAAGATCAACAGCGTCCTTAACAGCTATGGTATTTCTTCTATCGAAGAAGCAGAAAAGATCACAAAAGATGCTGGTCTTGATGTTTACAACCTTGTTAAAGGTATCCAGCCTATCTGTTTCGAGAACGCCTGCTGGGCATACACCGTTGGTGCTGCTATCGCTATAAAGAAGAACTGCCGTAAGGCTTCTGAAGCAGCTGCAGCTATCGGTGAAGGTCTTCAGAGCTTCTGTATCCCAGGATCAGTTGCCGACCATCGTAAGGTGGGTCTTGGACATGGTAATCTTGGCAAGAGACTTCTTGAAGAGGAGACAGAATGTTTTGCATTCCTTGCCGGTCACGAGTCATTTGCAGCAGCAGAGGGTGCTATCGGTATAGCTACAAAGGCAAACCTTGTTCGTAAGAAACCTCTTCGTGTTATCCTTAATGGTCTTGGTAAGGATGCAGCAAAGATCATTTCAAGAATCAATGGTTTTACATACGTTGAGACAGAGATGGACTACGCATCAGGTAAGGTAAAGGTTCTTTCAGAGACTCCTTATTCAGATGGTCCAAGAGCAAAGGTTAGATGCTACGGCGCTGACGACGTTGTTGAAGGCGTTGCTATCATGTGGCTTGAAAATGTAGATATTTCTATAACAGGTAACTCAACCAACCCTACAAGATTCCAGCATCCGGTTGCAGGAACATATAAGAAAGAAAGACTTGAAGCAGGCAAGAATTACTTCTCAGTAGCTTCAGGCGGTGGTACAGGACGTACACTTCATCCAGACAACATGGCAGCTGGTCCTGCTTCCTATGGTATGACAGATACTATGGGTCGTATGCACTCAGACGCTCAGTTTGCAGGTTCATCTTCAGTTCC
>CADBPM010000106.1 GCA_902796595.1 uncultured Lachnospiraceae bacterium
ACAATTTGATTTTGCTATTCTCTGCCATATATACAACCTTTCGTGATGTACCATTTCTGTACCACTCTATTATGTCACGTTTCAATATATTTTTCCATACATGAAAAGAGCCATCACCCAAAAGAATACGACTCCTAATTTATAGGCTATACTAATGAATAGCATCCTTATATTCACAACTTTAGATTGCACTCTTAAAAAATAGTTCTTATCAACACCATGTATACAACTGTGCCGACAATGATACTCAAAAATGTGTTATGCTTCCACCTATGCATTATGCCGGTAATCACCGCTGCAATTATTCCCGGAATGCCTGTATGGATCATGTCATTTCTGATGTTCCTTAAACAATAGATAACAAGCACTCCTATAACTGCAGCTGGAAGGACATTACCAAGCTGTTCAAGCCATTTGGGCATTTTGCTTTTACCATTAAAGAAGACAAATACAATTCCACGCAGGGCATAGGTCACAATAGCAGAAATCAGAACAGCTGCTAAAATATATCCTGTCATTTACCTGTTCCTCCTGCTTTACTGTTATAGATGATCAATATGGTGGATACAATCAGAAGAGACGGAAGAAGAAAATACTCTGTTCCGAATATAAAGAGGCAGACCAGGCTTACAAGAACTCCTATAACCGCAGGAAAATGACTATCAGCTTTCTCCCACTGGCTGACAAATATCGTTACAAAAAGAGCTGTCATGCAGAAGTCTATTCCTTCAGTCGAAAATGGAATAACACTTCCGATCACTCCTCCTAACACCGCTCCTATGCACCAGTAGCACTGGCACATAATGGCAAGAGGCAGCATGATTTTTCTCTTTTCGTCGTCTGCCACCTCAAGCGAATTGTTTACCGCATAAGTTTCATCCGTCAGACTGTGAATCATGTAGGGTTTTGCTTTGCCCATTTTATTAAAATCCTCAACAAAACTTATGCTGTAAAAAAGCTGTCTGGAGTTCATAAAAAGAGCTGTCAAGGCTATAGTTAGCAGTGAAGCACCTGCAGAAAGAAGTGTTGTAAAAACAAACTGAAATGCTCCGGTGTACACAACAAGGCTGATCAGGAGAGAATAATACCAGTGAAACCCCGCCTCCTCCATCAAAATGCCATAAGCCATTCCAAGAAAAATATAGCTACACAATATCGGTATTGATTTGATAAATGCTATTTTTATTAAATCCTTCATATTATCCCACTTGTACCTTTACGCTTGTTAAGTCTTTTACCACTTCCCCCGCAATCGTCAAACCTGCAACCGATGGAACAAAAGCAGTGCTTCCAGGTATATCTCTTCTTTCTGTACATTTATGTTTTGCACACGGTGGGCAGATACAATGTGTTCTGCAGCTTATACTCATATCTTCGATTGGGCGGATTGGTTTTTCAGTTGAGTAAACAACTTTTAATTTTTTAATTCCTCTTTTTTTACATTCACGCCTCATTACCTTTGCCAGAGGGCACATAGTTGTTTTATAGATATCAGCCACTTGAAACTTCGTAGGATCTGTCTTGTTTCCTGCACCCATGCTGCTTATTACTGGCACGTTGCTTCTCTTGGCCTGCTCTATTATTTCAAGTTTAGCCGTAACAGTATCTACAACATCAACTACATAGGAGTATTCACTGAAATCAAAACTGTCAGCTGTCTCAGGCAAAAAGAAGCACTTACGGACTTCAACCTTTGCATCAGGGTTAATCTCATGAATCCTTTCTGCCATAACTTCCGCTTTATATTTACCAACCGTCTTTCTAGTTGCAATAATCTGACGGTTCAGATTGGTAAGACATACCTTATCATCATCCACCAATACAAAAGATCCTACACCACTTCTGGCTAGCGCTTCTGCCACATATCCTCCTACCCCGCCTATACCGAAAATTGCCACTTTGGCTCCATAAAGCTTCTCCATATTGTCGGCACCATACAGAAGCTGTGTCCTTGAAAACTGATTTAGCACAAAAATTCCTCCTGCTTATTGTTTATTGATTAATCTTCATAATCATCGAGAAAGCTGTATACCTTTCCATCTTTTTTATAAGAGATTACACTGTTAAGGCATACGTTACTGATACTGCTCATGATATTGGCTTCAACAAAAGGATTTGTTTCATGGAGCTTCTCAATAAGCAGTTTTGTTTCCATACGTTTTGAAGCAGCGCTGCCATCTTCCCTGCAAGAACTACAGGTATCAGTGAAATGGCATGCACACTGAATGAAATGAAGTCCATTCTTATCACGCAAATCCATGATGTCTTTCTCTCGGATGAAATACATAGGTCGAATTAATTCCATACCTTCAAAATTTGTACTGTGAAGCTTTGGCATCATTGTTTGAATCTGTCCACCCCAAAGCATTCCCATTAATGTAGTCTCGATAACATCATCATAATGGTGACCGAGAGCTATTTTATTGCAACCAAGCTCTTTAGCCTTTGCATATAGATTTCCTCGACGCATTCTGGCGCATAGATAACATGGCGATTTTTCTATATCATATACTGCATCAAAAATCTTTGTTTCAAATACTTCTATAGATACCCCTAGCATCTTGGCGTTTCTTTCGATAATCATACGATTAATGTCGTTATACCCGGGATCCATAACAAGGAAAACAAGCTCAAAATCAAATTTGTTGTGTCTTTGCAACTCCTGAAACAGCTTGACCATCAGCATTGAATCTTTGCCACCGGAAATGCAGACAGCAACCCTATCTCCGGGAGACAGCATCTCATAGGTCTTTATAGCTTTTGCAAATTTACTGAAAAGCTTTTCTTTAAATCCTCTTGTCCTTAATCCTTGCTCTATCTGTTCATGTTTATCTTCTACTGCATAACACTTAGCCAACCATGAGGAGTATCCTCCAGAAAGGCTACGAGCCTGATATCCTTGCTCCTGTAAATATTCAGCCATCCATATGCTCTGAGTACCATGCATGCAAAACAGAATGTATTCTTTATCATCAGAAAGTTGTGCATTCTTTGCCATCTCCAATAATTCAGGAATCTGTATCGCATCCGGAATGGTTCCATACTGGAAGGACACATCATTTCTGACATCCACCAGTCGATATGTCCCTGCAGGCAAATCTGCCAATTGTTCAATAGTTATTTCATCTTTCATCATTTTTTAATTTAACTCACCTCGTATATTCCAGTTTACCTATCTATTTAGTAGGTAATATATTCAAAAAAATATTCCTTGTTTGATGTACCATTTCTGTACCACTCTATTATGCCACGTTTCAATACATTTTTCCATACACGAAAAGAGCCCTACCAAGAGAATAACATCTCCAATTACGTTAACCTAATTCATTAATCAT
>CADBPM010000107.1 GCA_902796595.1 uncultured Lachnospiraceae bacterium
GTAGAAGTACGGTGGAGAGATTTTCGGACAGGGGTTCGATTCCCCCCAGCTCCATTTATTGCCGTATCGCTTCGCGATACGGCGAGGTATCAGCCAAGGGCTGATACAGAATAAGATTGATAAGAACCGCACAACTAAGCGTATTACGCTTGGTTGTGCGGTTTTATTGTTAAGAAGGGGCTTTTAAAAGCGTATTAGCAGGTGATAATATGTTTGAAAAAGAATTTATAGCGCACACAAGTGAGATAAATGATAAAATACAGACAGTCAGGGAGCATAGTATAAATACTGCTGAAAAAGCAGAGCGCTATGCAATAGATGAATTTAAGGAATTGGCATATCTTACTGGGATTTATCATGACATTGGAAAGTATAGATCGGATTTTCAGAAGTTAATAAAGGGAATATCCAACAAGAGGGTAGAACATGCTATATATGGGGCATTGGCTGTTAAAGAGGACTATAATAATAAGATAAATGATGCTCTCAATAAAATAATGGAGGTGTGTATTGCGGGGCATCATGGAGGACTTCCTGATTATGGCAGCAAGAGTGATATTGAGGGAAGCAGTTTATATGCAAGAATGCATAAGCCTATTGACGAAGAATGTAAAATTTATCTCAATGAACTTAAGGATGAAATAGAAAGTATAGATTTTGAAACAATAACTAAATACTATAACGAATATTTAAAAGAGGATTGTTTGAAAGGTGATCAATATACAAATCGACTTTTAATTGGTAAATATGCTTTTCTTGGAAGATATATTTATTCTTGTTTGACTGATGCAGATTATAATGATACTGCGGAGTTTTGTGCTGGACAGGAGAATAAAGAGTTAAAGGCTGATTTTAGAGACTGTCTTGATAAGATTAATGTGAAATTTGCATCATTTACACCAAAGACTAAGTTACAAAAAGCAAGATCTGTAATGCAAAAGCAAGTCTTTAATCAGGTAAATGACGATGCCGAAATTTATTGTCTACCTATGCCAACAGGGAGTGGCAAGACATTATGCAGTATGAAATTTGCACTTGAACGGGCAATAATTAAGAAAAAAAGGAGAATTATATATGTTATTCCATATAATAGCATAATTGATCAGACTGCTTCTGAATTTGATAATATATTTGGAAAATCAAATTTTATATTAAGGCATCAATCCACCTTTTCTTATGAGGATGCAAATAATTTTACAGAGGACTATCGTAACGATATAAAGTTTTCAACTGAAAATTGGAATGCTGATATAATAATAACCACGCAGGTTCAATTTTTTGAATCTATTTATGGAAATAAGAAAAGTAAACTGCGCAGACTTCATAATATAGCAGACAGCGTGCTAGTTTTTGATGAGGCACACATGATTCCAGAAGAATTTATGCAGCCATGTCTGGAATCGATAGCTATATTAACACATTACTTTCATTGTGAGGCAATCTTACTGACCGCAACTATGCCGGGATATGCTGATTTATTTGAAAATTATGCAATAAGAGGGCTTAAAGTAAAGAACCTTATTTCAAATGAAGACAGTGAGATTCTGGATTGTATAACAACTTTTAAAAAATGCAGGTATAAAAATGCAGGAAAATTAACGGATGATATTTTATTAGATGAATGTTCAAAATATCCGTCTACGTTGATAATCTTAAACAGAAAGAAAGATGCACAAAGACTGTATAATATGGCTAAAGGCAGATACAAGGCATATCATTTATCTACATATATGACTGCTTACGACAGAAGAAGAGTAATTGCCAAGGTAAGGTCGGAACTTGCTGAATTAAACGATATTAAAGAAAATGAAATTGATATAGTTGATACAGAGCGTATCGTGGTTATATCTACGTCATTAATAGAAGCTGGAGTTGACCTCGATTTTTATACAGTCTACAGAGAACAGGGGGCTTCAGCAGGTTTAGAGGACTTGCTGCAATCTGGTGGTAGATGTAATAGAGAGGGTACAAGAGAGGATAGTGTTACTTATGCGTTTGAGTTAATTGAAAATGCAGATAAGCCATTACAGGGAGAAAAGCCTGTTTTGACTAAAATGATCTTGGAAAAGTATGGCGAAGGGGTTGATTCGGCAGAGGCTATAAAAGACTATTATGATAATTTATATTCTATACACAATAAAAGGTTGGAAGCGAAGAATATATGTTCATTATTTCCTCAGGAAACCAAAGTTTTAAGCATTCCTTTTAAAAGCTACGCGGATTCTTTTAAATTAATAGACGGAAATACCGTTTCAATTGTCATACCAGATGAACAAAATGCAGAATTACAGGAATTGATAGAAAAGCTTAGAAATGGATATCCTGATGTAAGAAAATTGCAGATATATTCATGTTCTGTTAACAGGTCAGAATTTGATGACCTTTTGAAACAGAATGTTGTTAAAGACTATGGGACTGGTGTTTTTTGCTTAACCAATGCATCATATTATTCTAAGGAAAGCGGTATTAAATTTGATGCAGAAGATTATTTTTTGTAGCAAGAGAGATTTTAGGTAAATAAATTTATATACTTTAAAAGGGTTAATATATATTGCAAAAATATTATCATAGATGTATTGTAATAGAGGAGTGTCATTCTGTCTGTAGATTAAGAATGTGAGTAGGAGAAAATTAAAAATGGGATATGGTTTTAAAATTGTCATTAAAGGAGATTATGCCTGCTTTACCAGACCGGAGATGAAGGTTGAAAGGGTAAGCTATGATGTGCCGACTCCGGGTGCATTAGAGGGCTTGATAAAATCTATATATTGGAAGCCGGCTATAAGGTATGTAATAGATCGCATTATAGTATACAATCCGATCGAATTTATGAATATAAGAAGGAATGAAGTAAAAGAAAAGGTTTCGTATACTAAAGTGAAAAATCAAATGCAGGGAAGAATTGATGATCCTTGTATATATACATCTGAAGTAAGAAGTCAGAGATCGGCGATGGTTTTGAAAAATGTTAAGTATGGAGTTGAGTTTCATTTTGAACTGACTGGACTAAAAAATGAGAGAGAGGATACGGATGCGGAGAAAAAACATTATAACATATTAAAGAGAAGAATTGAAAAGGGACAGACTTTTAGAACACCTTGCCTTGGATGCAGTGAATTTCCAGCGAAGAGCATAGTACTTGTTGATAATTTTAATTTAGATAGCATTTCAACTGAAAATGCAGGTGATATAGATCTTGGATTTATGAGTTATAGGGTTGAGTTTGCGGATAAGGGAGTTCCTTTAAATGGAGACTGGGAAAGTCCCGTATTCTTAGATGCAGCATCCACTGTATACTATAGACCGCACATGATTAATGGGGTTATTGATGTTTCGAGATATGTGGAGGATTTGAAATGCTAATAAAAGCTCTCTGTGATTACTATGATATGATTTCAAATGAGGGTAAAGTTCTTCCGGATGGATATAGTAAAGTTAACATAAACTATATGATCGTTCTTAATAAAGGTGGAAGTATAGCAGATATAGTAGATGTGCAGGAAAGGGTATCGGTTACTGGAAAAAATGGAAAATCAAAGGAAAAGATAGTACCTGTTGTGGAGATGATGCCTAAAAGGAAAGGAAAGACTTGCATAGATGCAAATATAATTGAAAGTCGACCTTTATATATATTTGGGTTGGAATATGATCAGAAAGCAGGAGTATTTAAAGCAGAAGCAGGAAGTAAGGCTTCAAAATCTCATTTGGCATTTAAAGACAAGCAACTGAATTTTTTATCGAACATAGAAAATCCTTCAGAAGTAGTTTTAGCATATAAGCAGTTTGTAGAAAATTGGAGCCCATGCGATGAGATAGAAAATCATAAATTATGTGAGATAGCTTCTAAGTATTCTTCATCAGGATTTGAATTTGGATTAGCTTCTGATTCATTGATTAAATTGCAAGATGATAAAGATGTTAAGGAAGAGTGGAGAAGAGAGTATCTTGCTAACAAAAATGAAACTGAAGAGATGGTTGCTCAATGCGCAATAAGCGGATCGAAGGAGGCTATTGCCAGAATACACAGTAAGATTAAAGGAATACCCGGCAGCCTCAAATCAGGAGCAGTTTTAATTGGATTTAATAATCAATCCGAAAAGTCCTATGGACATGAGCAGTCATATAACAGCAACATTTCTGAAACTGCAATGAACAAATACACTGAGGCACTTAATTATTTAATTTCAAATAAGGAACATCGAACTTTTTTTGATGAAATGACGGTTATTTATTTTTCGTTAGCAAAATCTGCTGATAATGATAATATGCTTGGCATGTTATTGAATATTGGGGATAATGATGAGGAAACTAAAAGAGAAGAAATTGATCTATTGCTAAAAACAATGATAACGAATGCTAATGATGGTGTCATAAAAAGCAGCCTTGAAAAACGTGGAATAGATCCGGAGGCGGAGTATTATGTATTTGGACTTAAGCCTAATTCGTCCAGAGTTTCGCTGAAGTTTTTGAGCCATAACAAATATTGCAAGATTATTGAAAATGTTGTTCAGCATCAAATTGATATGCAGATCAATGAAGGTACAGAGCAGATACCGTTATGGAGTATAAAAAAGCAGCTTATATCGCCTAAGAGTAAGAATGAGAAGGTCAATCCTGCACTTATGGCAAAAGTTATAGAGGCTGCGTTGTTGAAACATGAGTATCCAGTATCTTTGTTACAAACAGTTGTTAGAAGAATGAAAGTGGATAAAGGCATATCAGCGGATGATTTAAGAATAAGAGCAGGGATAATCAAAGCATGTATTTTAAGATATGAGCGTAGATTGAATATTAAGGAGGATGTAATAATGTCGCTTGATAAGAACAATGACAATCCGGCATACTTGTGCGGAAGACTTTTTGCTGTTCTTGAAAAATTACAAAGAGATGCAGCTGGTGTAAAGCTGAACAGAACTATAAAAGATTCTTATTTTGCATCAGCGTGTGCAAAGCCAGCTACAGTTTTTCCGAGGCTATCGATTCTTTCTCAGAATCATGTTAATAAATTAAAAAATGATAGCAGTAAGGTTTATTATAACAGACTGCTTGGAGAGATATATGATAAAATTAATGGAAAATATCCGGAAATATTACCGCTTATAGAGCAGGGAAAGTTTATTATAGGCTATTATCAGCAAAATCAGGATTTATATAAATCAAAGGAAAAAGTTGATTGATTGTGCTTTGCACAGAAAGGAAGATATTATGTCATTGGATAACAGGTACGACTTTGTAATGATCTTTGATGTTGAAAATGGTAACCCTAACGGGGATCCGGATGCAGGCAACAGTCCTCGAATTGATGCCGAGACAGGTTATGGACTGGTAACAGATGTATGCTTAAAGAGAAAGATAAGGAATTATGTTGAATTAGTAAAAGAAGGAGAGCCAAAGTATAATATTCTTATTAAACCGGATAAGGCTTTGAACACAAAATTTGCCGAAGCTTATGAAGCATTGAGGATAGATAAGGGGAGTGGTAAAACCTTGCCTGCTGAAACGGTAAAAAAAGCAAGAGATTTTATGTGCGAAAATTATTTTGATGTAAGAACTTTTGGAGCCGTAATGTCGACAGGTGATAAACAATGTGGCATAGTTCGAGGTCCTGTTCAGATAAATTTTGCACGAAGTATCTCACCTATTTTTCCTGAGGACATTATTATAACGAGGCAGGCGAGGACCACAGAGGAAAGAACAGAAAGCGGAGATACAGAAATGGGTAGGAAGAGCATAGTTCCGTATGCTCTTTACAGGGCTGAGGGATATGTTTCCGCAGCACTTGGAAATAAAACAGGACTATCAGAAGAGGATCTGGCACTTCTTTGGAAGGCAATCATTAATATGTTTGAAATTGATCATAGTGCTGCCAGAGGTAAGATGTGTATGAGAAAGCTGTATATTTTTAAACATAAGAGTGTCTTGGGAGAATGCCCTTCGCATATCCTTTTTGATAAAATTAGGATTGAAGAAAAAAATACGCCGGCAAGAGCATTTACAGACTATGAAATCAGTGAACCTGAGTCTATGCCTGAGGGAGTTGAATTTATTAGCATGATATGACAGATATAGCAATTAGACAGATACAGCACTTCTTATATTGTAAACACCGTTGGGGTCTAATGGAGATAGATAGGGACTGGGCTGAGAATGTTTACGTAACAAAGGCTAATTTATTACATAAACGTGTTCATGATCCTGATAAGGACTATACACTTAGAGGCAGGAAGGTTTTCACTTCTGTTGAAGTATATAATCCAGATCCCGAAAATAATATTTACGGATTTACGGATTGTATTGAAGGAAGAGAAGATTCTAGCGGTACTAAAATTGTAGATAATAAAAAGTACCTTCTAACTATTGTAGAATACAAGCCTACTGCTCCTAAAAACAAAGAGTATAATTATGACGATCTTATGCAGGTTTTTGCACAAAAGATATGTGTTGATCATGTTTTTTCGTGTAATTGCCAAGGAGTACTCTATTATGCCGATAAGAAGAAGAGAGTTCTTCTTCCGCTTGAAGAAAATTATGAGGAATATAACACTCAATTAAAGAAAATTTTAGCGGAAATGCGGTACTATTTTGAAAATGGAATAATTCCACCGATTGACAGAGGACAAAAATGTGATGGATGTTCAATGAAGGATATTTGCATGCCTAAATTACATTTAACTGAATCGGTGCGTAAACGAATCCAGAAGATTATCGAGAGTGATGTATGAGAAAATTACTGAACACAGTATATGTAACCAATGAAAATAGTTATCTTTCATTGGATGGTGAAAATATTGTATGCAAGGTTGATGGTGAAATAAAACTACGTGTGCCTTTTGATAATATCGAGAATATTGTCTGTTTTAGCTATGTAGGATGTTCACCCGCGTTGATGGGTAAATGTGTTTCTATAAGTATACCGATTAATTTTGTTACACCTCAGGGGAAGTTTCTCGCCAAGGTATGTGGTGGAACTCAGGGAAATGTTTTTCTGAGGGTAGCGCAGATAGAAAGATTTAAGGAAGATACTTTGAAGCTTGCCCAAAATACGGTTGCAGCTAAGTTTAGTAATACATGTCAGCTTATTCGAAGATCACTACATGACAATGAAAAATTGCGGGACAACAAGGAGATAAAAGGCTGCATTGAAAGTTTGAAATCAGATGTTGATGCAGTATATGCTTCTTCAACAATAGAAGAATTGCTTGGAATAGAGGGTAGTGGTGCAAGAAAATATTTTGAAATATTTGACCAGCTTATTACAAACGATAAGGTTAATATGAAATTTGATGGAAGAAGTAAACATCCTCCGCTTGATCCTGTAAATGCGGTTCTTTCTTTTGCATACACGTTACTTACAAATGATTGCGCGTCTGCGCTTGAAACAGTAGGCCTTGACAGTTACATAGGGTATTATCATTCGTTAAGGAGTGGACGTGAGTCGTTAGCGTGCGATTTGGTTGAGGAAATTAGATGTATTGCAGAAAGATTTGTTTTAAGTTTACTGAATCTGAGAATTATTACCGAAGATGATTTTGAAAAGCAGATAAGTGGGGCAGTTTTTTTAAACGAACAGGGCAGGAAAAAATTTCTTATGAAATGGCAAGAGAAGAAAAGGGATACTTTTATGCATCCTTACATTAAAGAAAAGATAGCTTATGGACTTCTTCCTTATGTTCAAAGTAATTTACTGGCAAGATATGTAAGGGGTGACATTGACGAATATCCTTGTTATCTTCAGAAATGAGTACTTTATGATGGTGATAATCAGTTATGATGTAGAAACTAAGACAAAAGCCGGGCAAACGAGACTCCGCAAGGTGGCAAAAGAGTGCGTTAACCATGCTCAAAGGGTTCAAAATTCTGTGTTTGAGGCTAATCTTGATTATTCAACATTTTTAAAATTAAAAGATAATTTGCTATCTTTGATTGATAAGGACAAAGACAGTCTGAGGTTCTATTATTTAGGAGATAACTGGCATAGGAGAGTAGAACATTTTGGTGCAAAGAACACCTACGATTCAGAAGGTCCTTTAATAATTTGACTGGCGAACTGCATATGATGTATAATTCACCGTATGGTTCGCCACGTTTTAGAATATGAAAAATCAAATTAGTTGATGTTTTATATCCTATGAAAGTCCGCTCGCATATATATTGTTGGACGTGGTAGCAATACATCAATATATTGCAGTCACGCCCCGTGCGGGCGTGTGAGTAGAAATCCGCTAATCCTTGGAATACGCTTGCAATCTTATTGTCACGCCCCGTGCGGGCGTGTGAGTAGAAATTTCCCATAGAAGAATCAGTTCCAATTCCTGTTCGTCACGCCCCGTGCGGGCGTGTGAGTAGAAATGCAAAGGATGTTGAACAGGCTGCAAAGGATGGTGGTCACGCCCCGTGCGGGCGTGTGAGTAGAAATGGTTTTTCATTCCAAAGAAAGAACAATCAGCATGTCACGCCCCGTGCGGGCGTGTGAGTAGAAATTTAAAGGCGGAGCAAATGATTGAGGCTATGAAGTCACGCCCCGTGCGGGCGTGTGAGTAGAAATTCACAAGGTTATCAGTCCTGACAAGGCTATCAAGTCACGCCCCGTGCGGGCGTGTGAGTAGAAATGCGTCCCGTTCCCTTGGGCTCGCGCCGGCTTTTGTCACGCCCCGTGCGGGCGTGTGAGTAGAAATAACAATTATTTATTTGAACAGCTTGAGCGTCGGAGTCACGCCCCGTGCGGGCGTGTGAGTAGAAATTAAAGAACCGCTGGCACATA
>CADBPM010000108.1 GCA_902796595.1 uncultured Lachnospiraceae bacterium
AATGATGCCTCGCAGCCCCGGACATCGTCGTCAGACGATTTGCATGTCTGGGGTTCCTTGAGTAAAATGAGACATCATGAAATGATGTCCGAAGTATCCAGAAAATGAAACCTTAAGCAAAACCCGACCTGTCAAATGACAGATCGGGTTTTCTTTATGATCATAACTTATATGGTGTATTCTGATATACATAATAATTAAGCCAGTTTGTGTAAAGTGTATTTGCATGCGCTCTCCATGAAAGAACAGGCGTCCTATCCGGATCATCGTCCGGATAATAATTCTTAGGTATATCTATAGGAAGCCCCTTGCCGAGGTCTCTGTGGTATTCATGGTCAAGTGTCATTCTGTCGTATTCAGGATGACCCAACACGAATATCCTGCTCCCAGTTGGATTTACACAAAGAAATACTCCTGCTTCATCGCTTTCAGCAAGGATAGTAAGGTCCTCTTCTTTTACGATATCTTCCTTTTTAATTCCTGTATATCTTGAATGAGGTGCATAAAAGAAATCATCAAAACCTCTTATGAGCGGCACCTTCCTATGATGCACCGTATGAGCATATATTCCAAAAAGCTTCTTATCAAGCTCATACTTTTCAATCCCGTAAAAATGATGCAGTGCTCCCATAGCTGCCCAGCATAAAAATACTGTGGAAGTTACATGGCTTTCTGCCCAGTCTAATATTTCACAGAATTCCTTCCAATAGATCACTTCCTCATAAGAAAGCTGCTCTACTGGCGCACCAGTAACTATAAGACCGTCAAATCTCATATCTTTTACTTCATCAAGCTTCACATAAAATCTGTCAAGGTGATCCGTAGGTGTATTATGACCCACATAGCTCTCAGTTGTCATAAAAGTTATGTTTACCTGAAGAGGAGTATTGGACAGTTCTCTCATTAACTGCACTTCTGTCTCCTCTTTCAACGGCATAAGATTAAGAATGAGAATTTCCAGTGGTCTGATATCCTGTGTCAGAGCCCTGTTCTCATCCATAATAAAGATATTTTCATCTTCAAGCACTTTCTTGGCTGGAAGATTATTCTGTACCCTTATCGGCATTTACTGCACCTTTCCGCAGGCATAGTGCTCACCGGTGTCGTGCCTGCGGCGACGCCGATGAAAGTTTGAAAATTATTTTCAAGCTTTTCACATATTTATAGTAAGCGAGGAAAATAATTGCGGATAGAGCTTGCTCTATCCAGCATTAATTCTTGGCAACGTTTATCATAAACGAAATTATTTATTTTGTTTACGATAACTACCTCATGAGATTCATGAAATCTTCCTCACTTATGATAGGAACTCCAAGCTCTTTTGCCTTTTTATTTTTATTTGAAGAAGAATTGACATCATTATTTATAAGATATGATGTCTTTCCAGTCACTGTTCCCGTAGCTTTGCCGCCATGCTCCTCAATAAAATTCTGAAGTTCCTTACGGTTTTTAAATTTTTTGACATCTCCTGTTATTACAAATGTAAGTCCAGAAAGCTTTCCTTCTCCTTCATTTTCACCTGAATAAGAAGGCGCTGCAACCCTTACTTCACTTAAGACATCCTCATAAGTCTGCCTATGAGCAAGATTCTTAAAAAACAAAGTATAGGTTTCAGCCATGATATCTCCGATGCCATCTATTTTAACAAGCTCATCCGGAGTCGCATTTTCTATCGCAGTCATATCATCGTTGAAATATCTGCATATAAGCTTTGCAGCAGCAAGCCCTATCTCCGGTATTCCCATACTGTAAAGGACTCTCACAGCTGTTGTTTCTCTTGCCTTATCTGTTGCCGCAATAAGATTTTCATATGATTTTAGCCCAAAACCTTCAAGGCTAACTATTTCTTTCTTATGCTTGGAAAGCCTAAATACATCCGCAAGTTCATGAATAAAGCCCTCATCGGTAAACTTTTCAAGGCTCATTTCAGAAAGTCCCGCAATATTCATGGCATCTCTGCTCACGAAATGCGTAAGCAGCTTTATCTTCTTTGCCATACACTCCGGATTGGTGCAATATAAGGTCTGTATGCCATCTTCGTCATGAATCTCAGTTTTGCCATTGCATACAGGACAGACCGCTGGCGGTGTTATGGTATCGCTTGCTGTTATATTTTCAAGGATTTGAGGGATTATCATGTTTGCCTTATAAACCCTTATCCTGTCTCCAATGCCAAGCTTTAAGTTCTTCATAACGCTGACATTGTGAACACTTGCCCTTGTAACAGTCGTACCTTCAAGCTCAACCGGATCAAAGACTGCGACCGGATTTATAAGACCTGTTCTTGATGCACTCCAGTCTATACTCCTAAGCGTTGTTTCTGCTGTTTCATCACGCCACTTGAATGCAAGCGAATGCCTTGGAAACTTTGCAGTTCTTCCAAGCGAAATCCCGTAAGATATGCTGTCATACTGAAGCACAAGCCCGTCTGAAGGAATGTCATAGGTCTTTATCTTTTCTGAATACTTTTCTACTTCCTCCGGAAGAGTCTCTCTTGCTACAAGAGGATGCTCCACAACCTCAAAGCCAAGACTTTCAGCATAATCAAGCTGTGCACTTCTGCTGTCTGAGAAATCTACCCCATCACATTCAAGCAGTTCGTATACGATAAAATTGACATCACGTTCTGCTGTTATCTTTGTGTTGAGCTGTCTTACCGAGCCCGAAACAAGGTTGCGGGGGTTTTTATATCTGGCATCTATATCACCGATGCTTTCATTTATCCTGTTGAAATCAGAATAATGTATTATTGCCTCACCGCGAACAGAAAAAAGCCCCTTATAGGGTATTTCAACCGGAACATTCTTAAAAACTTTTGCATTGCTGGTTACAACTTCGCCAATTTCCCCATTGCCTCGAGTTAGAGCCTTTACAAGCTTTCCGTCTTCATAAGTAAGCACAATAGTAAGACCATCAAGCTTCCACATAAGAATGCCTTTTCTGCCGCCTAAAAAATCCTGAAGCACAGGAACTTCCTTGGTCTTGTCAAGTGAAAGTCTTGGCTCTGGGTGGTGTTCCTTCGGCAGTTCGGATAAAATCTCATAACCAACTTTTCTCGTTACTGATTTTGACAGAACTATGCCTGTCTTCTTTTCAAGCAGGACAAGCTCATCATACAATCTGTCATACTCAGCGTTTGTCATTATCTCACTTGCATTCTGATAGTAAGCTCTTGCTGCCTTATCAAGAACGTCTGTGAGTTCCTCCATCCTTTTTCTTTCGTTCGCAAACTTTTCCATCGCTTTTCCCTGAAAGTCCCTTCTTCAAAGCTTCTAATTCATCTTTTGTCAGTTCTCTGTATCTTCCCTCCGGAAGGTCACCCAGTTCAATATTCATTATCCTTATCCTTCGAAGTTCTGTCACTTTAAAATCAAAGTATTCGCACATCCTGCGAATCTGTCTGTTAAGCCCCTGGGTTAAAATGATATTAAAACTCCTTGGACCTGTTTTTCTCACCTTACAAGGTCTTGTTACTGTATCAAGGATAGGAACCCCCTCGCTCATCCCCTTAATAAATGAAGAAGTCACAGCCTTGTTCACCGTGACCTCATACTCTTTTTCATGGAAATTGCGAGCTTTAAGAATTTCATTTGTCATTTCGCCGTCATTGGTAAGAAGGATAAGTCCGCTTGAATCCTTATCAAGTCTGCCGACAGGAAAAATTCTTTCCTTATAATTTATATAATCGATTATATTGGTATCTGTAGATTTCGGATCCACAGCCGTAACTACTATTCCCCTTGGCTTGTTAAAAACAAGTATTATCTTTTTACTTACAGGATACACTTCTTTTCCATCAACGAAAACTTTGCTGCCTTCTGCAACTTTTGTTCCCATAACGGCTTTTTCGCCATCTACTTCGACACGCCCCTCATTTATTAGAGTATCGGCTGCTCTTCTTGAACATACTCCTGCCTGCGAAAGATATTTATTTATTCTGATCTCCTCGGCCATTTTCAACTCTTCCTAATGCTTTTTTCTTTTTAGCTTTTGCAGTTCTATTTATGCTATTTTTATTGTTTTTCTTAGCAATGGTTTTTTTTAAGGTGCTATTCTTTGCACTTACCTTACCAACCTTTGAATCTGTTTTCTTGGAAGTCTTATCATTATCTGATTTTTTATCTTCATCAGTATTTTTTTCTTCTTCGCTGACAGGCTCTGTGCCTTCGCTGTTCTTATCAGCACCTAAATTCTCATAATACTTTTTAAGATCAGCATCATTATTGATCTCTTTTGCAAGTTTTGTATTAACATCTGAAAGCAATGCCCTTACATCACTCCTCTGGACATCCTGATCTATGATAGCCTGAATACTGTCTTCAAGAGGACCTGCAACGATCTTTAGGTCTCCATTTTCATCTGTTCTAACATAAAACCCGTCAAGTGAGCTTGCCGCAGTCTTTATTCCCTTTAATTTCACTTCATTGCAGGCATAGACCATATATGCATCTTTTTCAGGTCCATCAAGCGTATAACAGACTATCCCGCCAATACTTTCTATTGCATCTGCCCTCTTCTTTATATCATCAGTATCTATATAATCAATACTGTCAACTGTGGCAGCAAGAGCATCAATATCCCCGGAAGCTTTTGCGTTCAAATGGGCCGTGATAAGCTTATTTACTTCAGGATAAGCATCCTTTAAAAGTGTACTTGTAGCAACTGCCTGTGTATCCTCTGATGATACAGAAGACTGTTTTAAAATTTCTTCACCGGCAGCGCTGCCGCTTACTATATTGTCACTTTCTGTAACTGCTCCCGATGATACCTGCCCTGCGTTACCTTGTTTTTTCTTATCTGTAAAATTGGTCCTCGTTGAAAATACAACCATGCCCAAAAGCATAATAGATGCGCTGGCTGCAAATATCATTTTTTTATATTTATATTTCATAGATTTCTCCGATATTATCCATAGCACTCCATGCTTAAAAAATAAGCATCCAACCAATTTTAACAGATTCAACAAGGCTTTTCAAGTATTGAGGTATCACGAAGTGATACCTCGTAGCCCCGGACATCGTCGACAGACGATTCTTAGTGTCCGGGGTATCCTTATGCCAGCCATTCGCGTAGCGAATTTTCATAGCTGGCTAGTCTTTGATTCAGTAGCCCCGGACATCGTCGACAGACGATTCTTAGTGTCCGGGGTATCCTTATGCCAGCCATTCGCGTAGCGAATTTTCATGGCTGTCTATCCTATCTCAATCAATCTATAACTTTTATAACTAACTGACTGTCTCCATATTTGCTGTGTCCCTTTACAATCATGCGACCAGCCTTATCCGGACGTATGACAGCCATAGCCCTGCCATAATAAGTATCGCAAGTATCATCCAGATAGCTCTTCTCATAGAATGGACATGCCGATCCAATCCCAAGCAGTGTGCCATTCTCTATTTTTAGCTTAATGTCCCCTCTGGCATTAGATTTGGTTATTCCATTGCCGTCTGTATAATCTAAATGAACATACGCTAATCCACCATTAAGAGAAATCTTTTCCTGCTCCGGAATGAGACTGAGCTTAACTTCTTTATCACCTGTCTTTAATAAAGTATCTGCGATAACAGCTCCAGTTTTGTTATACGCTATAGCCTTTAATTCTCCCGGCTCATAAACAACATTTTTAAACCTGAAAATACAGTTATCCTTAAAAAATCGCCTACCAAGTGCCCTTTCATTTAAGAAAAGTTCCACGCAAGCCGCCCTTGCATAAACCTCAACTGTAGTAGACTGACCTTCAAGCCCCTGCCAGTCCCAGCTCGGAATAGCATTGGAAAATTTCCATGCGGATGGAGAATGTTTCTTATTAGCCTTTCCGACAGGAACGACAGCCATGCCTATCTTATCCTGTTCAAAAGCAACTCTTGTATATGCCATCTCGCCTAATTCATTTCCAACTAAATCAATACGGCCAGAGCCTGCTGAAACCCAGCCCATGCCATTGTCCATCCTTTTGGCATAGTCTTCATACTCCCATGAGCCAACACCGACCTCGCCAAGATAGTCCATTCCAGCCCAGACAAAATCTCCGATAAGACGGGGATTTTTCTTTGCAAGCTCATAAAATCTGTAGGCATCAGAGCAGAAAGTCTCTGATCCCAGGATCAAGCGATCTGGATACTTCTTAAGGTCCTTGACATATCTGTTGATCCCATAGTTATAACCCGCCACATCCATATTGGCAAAGGCACCTCTTGTTTTAACATCACAAGGATAAAGACTGGCACCAAATTTCATGAAGCCGGCCCCCAATATGCCTGCCAGATTATTGAAAAATTCACTGCCTACTGACTTCTTCTTTTTGACATCCTTAGCTTCTTCACGAGCCTTTTTGTCTGAGTATACACCAAAACCCATGGAATAAAGCCAATTAAAGAATATATTGATACCGCAGGTGACAGGTCTTGTATTATCAAGCTCATGCAAAGTCCTTGTAAGCTCACTGGTAAAATCAATCCCCCTCTTTTGGCTGGTCTCTGCTACTTCATTACCTGTAGAATAAATGACAACAGAAGGATGATTGTAGTCTTTGGCGACCAGACGCGCCAGATCAGACTTATAATTTTCCATAACTCCACCGGCATAGTCATTTTTAGTCTTATGAATGTACCATACATCCACATACTCATCCATCATCAATACACCTAACTCGTCGCAGGCATCAAGTATAGCCTTTGAAACAGGATTGTGGGCAGAGCGAAGAGCATTATAACCTGCCTTCTTAAAAATTTCAACTTTACGTCTGTCAGCAAATTCAGGCTCTGCTGCTCCGATAATCCCATTATCATGGTGGAAACAGGCTCCCTTAATGATCACGCGTTTGCCATTAATGGCAAATCCTGTCTTCGAATCCCACTCAACCTTACGTATACCAAAACGAATGCTTTGCTGATCCTGCTCCACTGTCACTACAGCCTTATATAATTCAGGCCAGTCCGGACTCCAAAGAACTGCATTTCTTATTTCAAATACCTGGTTTGCTCTTCCAGCTGCATCAACAGCAACCACAGACTCAGCTACCACATTATCATCCTTCTCGATTCTGATCGATATATTCTCTCCAACAGGACAGTTTTCTGTCTCTACAACAACCTTAATTTTGCCTACAGTATAGTCTAAAGTAGTAACCCTTATTCCTTCAAGCTTAATATGCTTTTCAGGCAGGGTATACATCCATACAGGTCTATAAATCCCAGTGCCGGAATACCAACGGCTGTTAGGCTGATCATCATTCACGGCCTCCACCAGAAGAATATTATCCTCGCCCGGTTTGACCAGGCTGGTCACATCCGCAAAGATTCCCATATAACCATACTCTTCGTATGCCACCTTTACATTATTAAAATAAATTGATGCCTTATGATAAATACCCTCAAATTCGAGTATTATCTGCTGTCCTTTACTGACACCAGAAAAATCCAGCTTTTTAACATAAGAATAGTCTCTGGCATCGATCCATCCCAGGTTTACTCCAGATGTAGCATCCTCTTTCTTATCATCCAAAAACATAGCATCAAATGGTAAATCTACCTGTTTTGACACATTTGGCTGACCTGTTCTATATACCTTCCAGTTTTTGTTAAGACTAATCTTCTCCATAAAATAAAATCCTCACAAACATCATCTCATTTTGCTCAAGTTTAAGATTTCTGCTGCTCTTTCATCACTTTTTCTTTCAAAATAAAAACCCTCGCTTACTATAAAGTAACTAATCATACTTTACCACCAAGCGAGGGAAAATAACTATTTTAGACGCAAATTGTAGCTTTTAGAGCGCGAAATGCGTCATACTTTTTCAATTGTAAAATTCAGAAAGTCAACAGCAAAATGAGAATGATTGTATTCAAACCAATACAAAACACAGCCATTTCTAATCTCACTGGTCTGTCATGGCAGACATAAGAGGCGGTATAAGCTGCTTCTTTCTTGAAACCACTCCTTTTAATACACATAATCCCTTATGCACTTTTATATCAAATGCTTTCTCAGCAAGCCTTTCACTATTGTCACCTACACAGATAAGCTTGGTTGATTCATCTATAATATTGGTAAGCATAAAGAAAACCATTGTTATTCCATTCTTGCCCACTTCATTCTTCATAAATGGAACAATTCTGCTTTCGACCTCATCAAGAGAAGTCTGGTTCATTGCATTGATCTGTCCTACACCAAAGATATTGTCTCCGGCTATAAATTTCTTAAAATCCTGATAGAAAATCTCCTCTGGAGCCTTTCCTGAAAGATTGCTTCCTGCAAGGAACATATCGTTCGCAAATTTCTCCACATTTAAACCTGCGATCTTTGCAAGGACTGCTGCTGCCTGCTGGTCATACTTGGTACATGTCGGTGACCTGAACATTAACGTATCAGAAAGAATCGCTGCAAGAAGAAGCCCTGCGCCGGTCTTGTCTATTTCAACCCCTTGTTCATTATACATCTGATATATGATCGTGGCAGTACAGCCGACCGGCTGATTTCTGAACATAACAGGACTCATTGTGGTCAGATTGCCTATCCTATGATGATCTATAATTTCAAGAATATCTGCTTCTTCTATATTATCTGCAGTCTGCGTACGCTCATTATGGTCGACAAGTATGAGAAGCTTACGTCTTGCATTAAGAAGATTACGTCTTGATATTGTTCCAAGACACCTTCCATCTGAATCGATTACAGGGAAATCTCTGAATCTATACTTACCCATGACATCCTTTATCTTGTCTGTCATGTCGCGCGTGTGAAATGAAACTATCCCCTCACTTCTCATAAGGTATCTTACCGGTATTGCCTGAGTAATAAGATTGGCGATCGTATAGGTATCCATTGGAGTTTCTATTATGACGCAGCTCTTTTTCCTTGCAAGCTTTATGACTTCCTTGTCTACCGGAGCATTTCCACTTATTACTATACAACTTGCATCCGCTTTTATCGCTGCGATCTGATTATCTATCCTGTCTCCCAGAATAACAAGGTCATCTCTCTGAAGGCTCTTTGTAAGGAGTTCCGGCGAATCTGTTCCTATGACCACCCGGCCTTTTATAAAGTATCCATGAGCATTTCCCTCAATAAGATGTCCTTCAAGGGTTTCAGCCATGCGGCGATACTGGGTTCTTGCCTTTGAAAGTATCGCCTTGTCTGTATTGCCCATGTAGAATGTTGCGATATCACCTATACCTATTATCCCTTCAAGAATGCCATTATCATCCGTAATAGGAAGAGATACGGCATTTGCTTCATTCATAAGGCGCCATGCCTCTTTTATCGTAAGCGCACTTCCTGCCTTAGGCAATTTATGTATTTCAAGGTCTCGCACCTGTGTTCCTGCATCCGGCATATAACCGGGCGCCTCAACCCCCAGATACTTAAGCACATACTCTGTCTCTTCGTTCATCTGTCCGGCTCTTTTAGGAACATATACCGTACTATGGTCTATCTTATTTTTAAGTCTTGAATATGCGATTGCCGAGCAGATCGAGTCTGTATCAGGGTTTTTATGACCGATCACATATACCTTTCTTGGCTCTTCCACCAAAATTTCCCCCTCATAATTTATATTTCAAATTCCATCATCACACTACAATGGCCTGCGCCACCATAAGAAGTATCGTTGTCGCAATACAGATACCAATAAATAAGCTCATGCCTATATTTTTATAGGTAACATTTTTGCCTTCTTCCTTAGTCATTGGTGCACCGTTTGCATCAAGTGAAATAGTTTTATTCCTCATCACTCTGATAAAAGAAACCAGACCAGCTATAAATACAGCCAGAATGCAGCATACATATACCATATAGATTTTAAAACCCGGTGTCTGTATCTGTTCAAGTACAACAGCAGGATCCTTTGATGCAAGCTTTTCCATATCCAGATTCTTCATAACAAGCATAGGAATTATTGAACCCGTAAAATTTACAGCCATGTGAAAACCTATACTGTATCTTATCTTTCCAGTTCTTGTATAAATATATGCAAATACCACACCTATCAGGAAGGCATAAAAGAACTGATATAAATTCGCATGAAAAAGCCCAAATGAGAGTGCTGAAAGGATTACTGCATTTCTCTCACCATAAACAAGAGTCCTGTCGAGTAATATCTTTCTAAAACACATTTCCTCAAATACAGGAGCAAGTATTACAGCAAAAATAGCAACTGCAAGAAAATTTCCACCTGATGCAAGCTGATCCACACTGTTTGAAAGTGTTGTTCCCATTATTATACTTATGAACTCCATAAGCATTCTTCCGACGATATTTCCGCCATACATAAGAAAACCTACTATGACCACCGTCGTTGTCAGACCACTGGCTGTCATATGTGCCTGTTTTACCGGCGTGACTTTGATCTTTCTTACGAGCGTGTAAAGAACAGGAAAAGATATGATATATGTAGGAACAAACTGAAGTGCAAAAAGTACAACTGCAGCCAGTTCCTTATTTTCAATTTTTATAACTCCTGCTGAAAAAAGCCCGTTTGCAAAGACGCCCATAAACATCTGAACGCCATAATAAACAAGGAAAAAGATAAAATATGCAAAACCGACATTAGAAAAATGCCTTTTAACACCCTCTAGCCAGTTCTTCCTGCAGCCATACATATCATTATCATTGTTTCCCTGTGTGTTCGGATTTTCTGAATAATTCTTGTCCATCTCGTTCTCCTGATTATTCTTTTATTAAAGCATTGTTAAAGCCATGCCTTTGTATTATACTATAAATGATTAAATGAAACAATGCTTCGCAAAGAGTAAGCCTTGCGAAGTCAAAGGAGGTATTTATGGGAAAGGTTTCTGCATTTATCGCTGATGGTATGGAGGAGGTCGAATGCCTCTCGGTTGTTGACATGCTCCGCAGAGCAGATATTAATGTTGAGCTTGTATCAATAAGTGGCAATGCCTGGATAACAAGTTCAAGAAATGTAAAAGTTGGCAGTGATGTTAAATTTGAAGATGCCGATTTTTCTGATTCCGATATTCTTTTTCTTCCTGGCGGTATGCCTGGTACAAAAAATTTATATGAATACAAACCTCTTTGCGATCTTTTAAAAAAGCAAAATGAAAATGGTAAAAGAATAGCTGCTATATGTGCAGCTCCTGGTCTTGTATTAGGTCAGCTTGGACTTTTAAAGGGGCACAAAGCCACCTGTCATCCGGGGTTTGAAGGCTATCTTGAAGGCGCAGAGTATACCTCTGACGGTGTAGTTACTGATGGAAATATAACCACTTCAAGAGGTGTCGGCTTTGCCATAGATCTTGGGCTGGAGCTTGTTGGTCTTATCAATGGAGGGGACGCAAAAGAAGATCTTAGAAATAAAATTCAATACCGCTTCTGATAAAAATGTGCCTTCGGCACATCATCTCCCCATACTCCCTCAATCTTGAGGGGGATCAGGTTTTACTTTTTTCCTCCATTACGTTCATAATGGTCAATATGAACATTTTATAGTAAGCGAAGAAAATAATGCTGGATAGAGCTTGCTCTATCCAGCATTAATTCTTGGCGACGTTTATCGTAAACGAAATTACTTATTTCGTTACGATAAAAATCCACCTGAAGGTATGACCCCGCATGATATCATACAAAAAAAGCATATGGATTTCCATACGCTTTTTTTATATACTCTCAAAACTGCACATTGATTATTCCAAACTTTATCAATTGAACAAGCCCTCGACCTATTAGTATCAGAAGACACACAGATTACTCTGC
>CADBPM010000109.1 GCA_902796595.1 uncultured Lachnospiraceae bacterium
AAGCAATACGACAATACACACAAAATTCACAAAGTGTACACTTTCGATACACATAATATTAGTATTATTTTATCATACAAACAACAGTTATACAAGAGCTAGTTACACAAAACATGATTTTAAATCAAAAGCTTCCAATACATGAATGGTGAAAATGCTTTAAGGATAGCGGGAAGAAGGTGCCTATGGCTGATACATCTTTCTTTAAAAGAGTCGAGAAAAAATATTTTATGACAGATGCACAGAGAGAAAAGTTTCTGGAACTGACAGAGCCATACATGAAAGAAGATGAGTATGGGCTCACAAAGATCTTAAATATCTACTTTGATACAGAAAATTATGATCTCATAAGAAGATCTCTTGAAAAGCCTGAATACAAGGAAAAGCTAAGGCTGCGGACCTACGGAGTGCCGGATAAGAAGTCCAAGGCATTTGTAGAGATCAAGAAGAAATTTGATGGAGTCGTATATAAAAGAAGAGAAACCTTAAAGTTAGCTGAGGCGGCAGACTTTCTTTTAGAGGGAAAGGAACCTTGTAAGAAAAGCCAGATACTAAATGAAATAAGATATTTCAAAGATTTTTACAAGGTAGTGCCAAAGCTTTTTATCGCTTATGACAGAAGAGCATACTTTGGAAAGCAAGATCCTTCACTTAGAATGACCATAGATCAGAATCTAAGGTATAGAATAAGGGACCTTGATCTTACAAAAGGAGACTATGGAACGGCATATTTCAACCAGGACACCTTTTTACTTGAAATAAAGGTGAACGAAGCCTTTCCTTTATGGATGAGCGAGGCACTTAATGAGTGTGGAATTTATCCGGTATCTTTTTCAAAATACGGGGCTATTTACACATCACTTCAGAAAGGTATCTGGCAGGATGAGTTTAAAAAAAGAAAAGCAGGGTCAGAAAGAAAGGAGACATTACAATGTTTAACAGCGTGATAGGGAGCACTCTTACAATAAAAAGCCTTATGATATGCCTGCTTGCAAGCATAATATTCGGGCTTATCATTTCAATCGTTTATGTGAAGAATAGTGAATGTTCAAAAAACTTTGCTATCACTCTTGCAATACTTCCTTTACTTGTAAATATAGTGATAATGATGGTAAATGGAAATATCGGAGCCGGAGTTGCAGTAATGGGAGCGTTTTCACTTATAAGGTTCAGGAGCCAGCCGGGCAACAGCAAGGAGATCACAGCAGTTTTCTTTGCAATGGCAGTAGGACTTGCAGCCGGCATGGGATATATCGGGTTTGGTGCAGTATTTACCCTTGTTACAGCAATCTACATGATCATCCTTTCGATAAGTCACTTTGCAGAAAGAGATGCCGATACAAGGGAACTGAAGATAACCATACCTGAAGATCAGGACTATGATGAGATCTACAATGACATTTTTGACAGGTATCTTTCAAAGTACACCCTTACAGAAGTAAAGACTTCTAACATGGGCAGCCTTTACGACCTTAAATACGATATAAACTTAAAGGATGAGAGCAAGGTTAAAATGATGATCGACGAGATAAGAACCAGAAACGGAAACCTTACTGTATTACTTAGAAGACCTAAGCACAGTCTGGAAGAATTGTAGACGAGGTGAAGATTATGATGAATAATAAATATAAGTATATGACAGCGACCATAGTACTCATTTCAACCATAATGTTTGCAGGATGTTCAGACAGTGCAGCAACCTCAAAGGCGGCAGAGCAGAGTATGATATCAACTACTGTAGCAAACAGCGAAAATAGCAGCTCGGATAAGGATAGCACTGTTACAGGAACTTCGGTTTCATCAGGTGAAAATGTTGAAGAGGTTACAGAAGTTGAGTATAAAAAGGCTGATATCAACACTGACTGGCAGGAAGAGGACTACTCGACGATCGAATTTACAGATTTGAAGGTGAAGGCTGATGACAGTGTAGAGACAGACGGGACTGCAGTAACCATAAAGAAAGCAGGAACTTATGTTGTAAAAGGAAAATGTGCTGACGGGCAGATCATCATAGATGTTGCGGATGATGAAAAGGTATGGCTTGTGTTTGATGGCATAGACCTTACAGGCAGATCCGGCGCGCCGGTATACGTTAAGCAGGCTGACAAGGTTACTATAACTCTTGAAGAAGATACGGATAATGTTATTTCGGATACTGCCAAGGAAAAGTCGGATGAAAGTTCTGAAGATGACGAAGAACCGACTGCCGCAATTTACAGTGAGAGTTCACTTTCAATAAACGGAACTGGTTCACTTACTGTAAATGGGAATAATAATGACGGAATAACCAGTAAGAAGAAGCTTAAGATATGCGGTGGATATATAACAGTAAATGCCACTGACGATGGAGTATACGGGAAGAACCTTTTTGCAATGAACGATGGAACATTGACAGTGGTGGCAAGTGATGAAGGAATAAAGGCAAAGAAGAATCTAGTCATTGACGGCGGAACGATAAATGTGACCTGTACAGAAAAAGGACATGGACTTACGGCGGCTTATTATTTAAGGATAAATGACGGCGATATTACTGTCAAGCAGTCTTATGAGGGGTTTGAAGCAACATATATCACTGTAAACGGCGGCAATATAGATATAACGAGCAGTGATGACGGCATGAATTCAACAGCAAGTGCAAGCTCTGATTCAAGCAGTTCTTCGGCAGTGAAATCTGATGAAAATATGTCGAAGATGCAGGATAGAAACGCAAGCAAAGGCGGCAGACAGATGGGAAATCCACCTGAAATGCCAAACGGTGAAAGACCTGAGGGTGGCATGCCGGATATGACAGGCGGAAATGCAAGCGGTGCGGCTGTTGGTATGGGCGGCAGAATGAGAGGCGGCTTTGGCGGCGGAATGCCTGGTGATAATGATGGCTCCTCTCTTACTATCAACGGAGGAAATATAACGATAAATGCTGAAGGAGACGGACTTGATTCAAACGGCACACTTGCTGTAAATGGAGGCACAGTCATAGTAAACGGACCTGTTTCTGGCGGCAATGGGGTACTTGACTACGGCACTTCATTTGAATTAAGCGGAGGTACTCTGATCGCAGCAGGAAGTGCTGATATGCCGGCATACCCTACTAAGAACAGTCAGGGCTATATAACATATACATTTGATTCATCCGTAAAAGCGGGGGCAGTAGTAACTCTTAAGAATGAAGAAGGTAAGGAGGTCATTTCTTATAAGACATTAAAGAATATTCAGTACATATTCATTTCAACAAAAGGGTTTGATAAAGACTCTGCATACAGTATTTTCGTAGATGGAAACAAGGTAGGAGATGCAAGTGTAAAGTAATATTAATGATCAGGAAACCTCCTGAGAGCAAAAGTACCTCAGAAAGTTCAATTTTTTTTAAAATTGTTTAACACTTTTCTGCAAGGTATGTTATAATAGGAGATGTTAGTCTGACTTGTGTGTATGGTGGAGTCTGGCTGACGCAGAACATTATTATCCGGGAGGTTTCTTTATGAGCAGTTCCAAAGCAGGTACAAAAGGCGTGCCTCAGAGCAGGTCAATGTCTACGAAAATTGGCGGAATAGCTTTGATTTTCGTCATTCTGACAGCCGCACTACTTACTACACTTTCAGTGGAAGGAATGGAAGGTATAACAAATTCCACCTATACGTCTTATGTAGCAGATATTGCCAAGACAGCAGCAAAAGCAGTTGATGCTGAAATGAGAAGATTTGATACAAATGAAGTAGCTATGCAAAATGCTATGCATGGTGGCTCTGGTGAACTTAGCAACGAACAGATTAAGGATGCTGAGTACAACCTCTTTTCAAAGACCCTTGGAGATGTCAATATTTCCGGAGTAGAGGGTTCATACGCTTATTATGTAGACCATGACGGTATAATGATATACCATCCTAACAAGGATAAGATTGGTGAATCTGTTGAGAACGATGCAGTCAAGGGAATCGTAGAAAGGCTTAAAAAGGGCGAGACTCCTCAGTCGATAGGCTCCGGTTCTGTTACATATATGTATAACAACGAAAAGAAGTATGCGGGGTATTCTTTTACCGGATCGGGCAATATCGTAGTTATAACAGCGGATTATGGTCTTGTTATGAAACCTATAAATAAAACAAGAAATACACTTGTTATAGTTATAATAATCATAACTTTGCTTGCAGGTCTGCTGCTTACCTTTATAATACACAAAATGATAAAGCCTCTTACAGAGGTTATGAATGCGATAAACAGGACTGCAGATTTCGAATTTTCAACTAATGCACAAAATACTGCAAGAAGAAAGCAGCTTATGAAGCGTGGTGATGAGATTTCTGCAATTATGGAAAGTGTTCACTCCATGCGTCAGTCTTTAAGGGATATAATTGCTCGTATTCAGAACAGCTCTGATAATATAAACACAAGTGTTGAATCCCTTCAGACAGTTACAGATAAGATCAACAGTATGTGTACTGACAATTCAGCTACAAGTGAGGAGCTTGCTGCTGAGATGGAAGAAACAAGTGCTACCACAGAAAACATCAACGAGCAGATCAAGCAGATGAAGAACGATGCGGAGGCTGTAAACCAGCTTGCCGACGAAGGCACTGCTATGAGTGATGAGATCATGGTACGCGTAAATGATCTTAGAACAGGAACTATAAAGAGTGCAGAAGAAACAGATAAGGTTCTTGTAAGTGTACATGCTAAAGCTGATAAGGCTATAGAAGACAGCAAGTCAGTAGACAAGATAAATGAACTTACAAGTGCGATAAAGGATATAGCAAGTCAGACAAGTCTTCTTTCTCTTAATGCAAGTATTGAAGCAGCGAGAGCAGGTGAGGCAGGCCGTGGTTTTGCAGTTGTAGCAGACGAAATCAGCAAGCTTGCAGGACAGACAAGTGAGACAGTTGGCAAGATCGAAGAGATCATAGATGAGGTAAACGGCGCAGTTTCCGAGATGACAGGATGTATCTCAGAGACAAGTGATTTCCTTGAAAATAAGATCAAGCCGGACTACAGCAACTTTACCGGTGTTATGGATCAGTATAGCTCGGACGCAGGTAAGTTTAAGGAAAGCCTTGCAGCTATTCAGCAGTCCATGGAAAATCTTAATGAAAATGTCGCAAGCATCACTGATGCGGTTGAAGGAATCAGCACTACAATCAATGATTCAGCCCAAGGCGTTACTGATATTGCTGAAAAAACTACCGATATGGTTGGAGAGACAGGCAGTGCTACAGAACTTGTAGGGAACTGCAAGGATGCGACAAGTGAACTTGAAGATATAGTTCGTCTGTTTAAAATGTGATTAAAAAAGAGCTTCCGCGTTTTGCGGAGGCTTTTTTTAAAACGACCGTTTATGGTAAGTGAAAGTATTTATTCCGTTTACGATAAGGAAAGGGTGTGTTATAATTGTCTGAAGTGTTGCCCAAAAAAGATTTATTATTAAATGTGAGGAAACAGAAAATTTAATGGACGATATATTAGAGGGATTAAATAAAGAGCAAAAAGAAGCTGTATTGCATTATACAGGACCTTTGCTCATACTTGCGGGGGCAGGTTCGGGAAAGACGAGAGTTATAACCAGAAGGATAGCCTACCTGATAGAAGAATGTAATGTGAATCCGTGGAGCATACTTGCACTTACTTTCACAAATAAGGCAGCAGGTGAGATGCGTGAGAGGGTTGATAAGCTGGTCGGCACAGGAGCTGAGGCAATATGGGTTTCAACATTTCACTCAACCTGTGTGAGGATCTTAAGAAGATTTATAGATACCATAGGTTATAAGAGAAATTTTACCATATATGATACAGATGACAGCAAAACCGCAATGAAGGGTGTGCTTAAGGAACTTAATATAGATCCTAAAAAGCATAGTGAAAAAGAGTTCCTGTCGGTCATTTCAAAAAATAAGAACAATTGCATTTCAGAAGAAAAGTACGCCGAGAAAAACACTGGTTACAATCAGGAATCTGATATGTATGTTAAAGTCTATAAGAAATATGAGGAAAGACTAAAGAGCAATAATGCTCTTGATTTCGATGACCTTCTTTTGAAGACCGTAGAGCTTTTTGAAAAGAATAAAGAGGCACTTGAGTATTACAGAAACAGATTCAGGTTTATTCTTGTAGATGAGTATCAGGACACAAATCAGGTTCAGTTTAAACTCCTTAAGCTTCTTGCAAGCCATGATGAGGGAGGCGTTATAGAGCACAATCTTTGTGTGGTCGGGGATGATGATCAGAGTATTTATAAATTCCGCGGAGCCAATATTTACAATATCCTTAACTTTGAGCAGGAATACCTGAACACAAAAGTGATCAAGTTAGAGGAAAATTACAGGTCAACAGGCAATATTCTTGAAGCTGCCAATGGTGTGATCCATAATAATTCTGAACGCAAGGACAAGGCACTGTGGACAGAAAAAGGCGCCGGAGCTGCAATTTCCTATACACAGTATCCTGACGGCTACAGAGAAGCTGAGGGAATCGCTGTTACCATTTCAAAGCTTATTGACAGCGGAAAAGTAAGGTACAGTGATATAGCCGTTCTTTATAGGACAAATGCTCAATCCCGTGTTATAGAAGAAAAACTGATCTATTCAAGCATACCTTACCACATGATAGGCGGAGTGAATTTTTACCAGAGGCGTGAGATAAAGGATATACTTGCTTATCTCAGAGTCATTGCCAATCCTTCTGATGATGTTCAGGCTCGAAGGATTATAAATGTGCCTGCAAGAGGTATAGGAAATACTACACAGGAAAGACTTGTGGGTTTTGCGATCGCAAATGGGCTTACTTTTTTTCAAGCCTGTGAAAGAGCTTCTATTGTTCCGGGAATTGCAAGAAGTGCCGGAAAGATAGAACATTTTGTTGCTTTTATTGATCATTTCAGAACTGAATTTGAAAATGCTGAAAGCATTACGGAAACAGCAAGAGAACTGCTTGATGAAATGGGATATATTTCGGACCTTGAGGCAGAGGGGACAGATGAGGCACAGGCAAGACTTGAAAATATAGAAGAATTTTTGAATAAGATGCAGACTTATGAGGACGAACACGAAAATGATGAGATTCTTGAAGGCGAAAGCAGATTACAGGGCTTTTTAAATGATGTTTCACTGGTTGCAGATATTGACAGCGTTACTGATGATGAGGATTCCATTCTTTTAATGACGCTTCATGCGTCAAAAGGTCTTGAATTTCCTGTTGTTTTCATAGCCGGTATGGAAGATGGGATTTTTCCAAGTTATTTGAGCATCAATTCTGGTGATACAAGTGAGATTGAGGAAGAGAGAAGACTTTGCTACGTCGGTATAACAAGAGCAAAGGAAAAACTGTATCTTTCAAGTGCAGCAAGAAGAATGATCCGCGGAAGTGAACAGATGAATGCACCGTCAAGATTTCTTTCTGAGATACCGGAGCATCTTATTTCAACCAAGGCAAGCTTATCTGGACCGAGATTTATGGCAAGTGATTCGATCTTTGCTAATAAAGGTGCTTCCCTTAAAGGAAAGGAAGCCGGTTTTAAGGGGAAAGATGGCTTTGGAAATCCCGGCTTTGGAAAAAGCATCGATGAATTGGTGAAAAAGACAGGTATGCATGGTAGCGGCGGGACAGGGAGAAGTTCCCACATGCAGTCACCCGGCTATAAAAACCCATATATAGGTAAGGCAAAGCATGTAAGCGCGGTCAAGGATGTGGACCATGGAGATATGAATGTAAAGAAGGGAGACAGAGTGAACCATCCGAAGTTTGGCGTAGGACAGATCACTGATCTTACGGGACTTGGAGAGGACGCTGTTGTTACTGTTACATTTGATAAAGAGGGTATAGGTTCCCGCAAAATGAAGCTTGCTTTTGCAAAACTAAATAAGATAAGCGAATGAATGATTTTCTTCGCTTACTATAAAAACACAATGAATAAACTCTTGTAATATTTAGTTTACTGTGTTAAAGTTATATTAAAGTTTTGAAAAAATATTAAACAAAGGAGTGATAGAGATGGATGAAACTTATTTAAAATTTAAAGAGATGCTTAACAACGCAAAGTTCAGGGACATCCTTGACAATTCAAAGGCTGTTTCGGCTCTTCATCCGGTAAAAGTCGCTGAAGAGGAAAAGAAGATCAATCCTATCATTGTTATTCTTGCTGTTATAGGCGCTATTGCTTCTGTTGCTGCGATCGCGTATGCAGTATATTACTTCTTCATTCCTGACAGACTTGAAGATTTTGATGATGACTTTGATGAAGAGTATGACGATGATCTTTTCAACGACGAGGAGACAGAAGAAACAAAAGAGAAGGACGCAGAGGCATAAGAAATGTAAAGAGCCCCGTAATCAGTAGATTGCGGGACTCTTTTATGATTTTTTGATTCTTTCAAGACCTTCTATTGCCGGAGTATAATCTCCGCATTTTTTATAATATTCTGCTGCTTCTTCGTATTTTCCGGTAACTTCGCATATCACACCGGCATTGTGCCATGCCATAAATGAATTGGTGCCTACGACGTGTGTCTTTTTTAGCTTTGTTGCAGCAACAAAGGTTTCTGTTGCCTCATCAAATTTCGTACAGTTCATAAGCAGCAGACCTTTTACGAAAATGAAATCGGCAGATTCCTGAATTTTTGGCAGTACATTTTCAAAATCATATACTATATCCAGTGCATCAGCTGCCTTGCTGATCTTGAGGGCTGAATAGCAATAAGTGATAAGTGCGTCCTCAAGGTAGTCGATTTTTTTGTAATCTTTTTCAGGCATGAGGCTTATTGAACGAGCCATATATTTGTAGGCTTCCAGATATTTTTGGAAATTATATTCAGTTTTACCTAATTCATAGTAGCGTAAAGGTGTTTCGGGCTCCCTTTCAACTGTAACGATAAGAAGCCTTTTCATGGAAAACCTTCTGACCGGATTAATCAGACCGCTGCTGTCAAGATCGGCTCTTAAAGGTGCATCCCATACGGCAGAAGTGCCGTACTTTTTACCGTCTACTGTTTTTGCGACAAGCTTTTCTTTGGATTTTCCTCTGAAGCTATAGAAATTCCGGTTGAATATCCTTGGTACTTTTTCCGGAAACTGCATTCTGCGGTTATCCTCAATATAATTTGTATAAAGATCAATCCTTCCCAAAGAATACCTATAGGTATTTATATTTTTGACAAGTGTGTCAAAATCTCTATCCGATATGTATTTAAGGTATTCATTAACATTTAAAAACAGGATATTGTCGCAGGACGCCTTTTTTATACAAAAATTCTTAATAGTAGAAAAATTGCCGCTGAAGCTTGTGCAATAAATTTTCTTAGTATAGTTTCTTGCTATAAGTATGGCGTCGGCGGTTAAACCAATGTCCATGACCACAAGCTCTATGCGCTCATAGTTCTTACCAAAGGCGTCTTTGATAGAGCAGAGACATTTTTTAAGACATTCTGCGTCATTTCTTGTTATTATGCATATTGAAAGCTCAGGCATGATATTCCCTTCTTTGCAATTATCATGTTATCATTTTTAATTATTGTACCACATAGTGATTAAAAAAAACACAGGGTATGCCGATAAATATATCAGAAGATGATGTAACTTGACCGGAAGGTCGTAATAAGCACAAGGAGTGCGCCAAAACACAAGGAGTGTGGATATGAATAACATCTCAGATATTTCAAATCGTTACAATACTTATAACAACGTTAACACAGACAAGAAGACAAATAACAAAGGTGTTACAACTGCTGCAAAGGCAGATGGTACCAAGACAAACGGAACTGATAAATATAATACTGCCAAGCTTTCCGCCAAGGCTCAGGCACTTTTTGACAGCTTAAAGGAAAAGTACAAGGACTATGACCTTTATGTAGCTGATTACAGGAATAATGATGAGGCGGGCGAAGTATTAAGCCAGAGTACTAAGGATTTTGCAGTTGTATTTACAAGCAGTGAGCTTGAGAAGATGGCTGCAGACGATGAATACGAGGCAAAGATAGAGAAGCTTATCAATGACTCGCACGATTCCATAAAAGAGCTTTACAAGAAGATTGAAGAAGGGGATGCAGAAACAAACGGTGTAAAAAGTGCTGATATTGAACGCCTGGGTATGTCGTTTGATGCTGATGGCAATGTATCCTACTTCGCAGACCTTCTTAAGAGTTCTGAGGCACAGACAAAGTCTATAAATGACACTGCCGAGGATATACGCAAGGAAAAGGCTGAAGAAAAGAAAGAAGAAGCTAAGAAAGCCGAAAAAGCAGAAGAGGCAAAAGAGGCTCTCAAAAAAATGACAGAAAAGAGAGTAAGGGTTTCGGCATCAAGCATTGATGAACTTCTTGAAAAATTCAAAAATTTCGACTGGAGTACTGTCAAGGAAACACCGGTTAAGGGTGCAGGAAGCTTTATTGATTATTCCGTATAAAAATTGCATAACTTTACTTGAAACATTTCACTTAAATAGATATACTTATGGATATGACACTTTCGAGTGCCATATCCATTTTTATTTGCGCTTTTGTTTTGACCACAGTATCATTGTTTGCAAGAACAGGAAGAGTAAGATTTATGACAGAAGAAGAGAAAGAGGAATTCAGGGAAAATATCTTAAAAAGGCTTGGTTCTTTAGATTATATACCGCCGGAAGACATTCCTAATATTGATCTGTATATGGATCAGGTCACTACTTTTATGGATGAACACCTGAGTTCATTAAAGAGACATGAAGATGACAAGATGCTTACCAAGACGATGATCAATAATTACTCTAAAAACAAGCTTCTTCCATCTCCGGAAAAGAAGAAATATTCAAAAGAGCATATGTTGTTGCTCATTTTTATATATTATTTTAAAAATATACTTTCAATAAATGATATCGCAAGTATTTTAGGACCGTTGACAGAGGATTATTTTCAAAAGGAGGATAATGGACTGTCCCTTGAGGATGTTTACAGAGAGATTTTTAAAATATCAAGAGAAAATACAGGCAATATCACAAAGTCTATTTTACACGAATACAGCGATGCCAAGAACGCCTTTGAGAAGGAAGAAGACCCTGATAAGAGGAAATTCTTAACGGATTTCGCATTTATCGCCTCACTTTGTTTTGATATATATGTAAGAAAAGCCATAGTTGAAAGTATGATAGACAGTGGTGTCTTGTGCGAAAATCGCGGCAAGGAAGAGAAAAAAGCAGGTAAGAAGCAGGATAAAAAAGGTTGATGAATTATGAAAGGCATACAACCACCGACAGAAAAGTCGGTGGTTGTACTTTTGTAGACTTAAGTTTAGTTTTCTTTTATGCGGTCGAATACTATAGAGTAACCATCGTTACCGTAGGTAAGGGATCTGTTTACACGACTGATAGTTGCCGTCGAAGCTCCGGTTTTGTCGGCAATTTCAAGATAGGTTTTGTGTTCTGTGAGCATTCTGGCAACCTCAAATCGCTGTGAAAGCGAAAGAAGCTCATTTACAGTGCATACGTCTTCGAAAAACTTATAACATTCATCTCTGTCCTTAAGTGAGAGGATTGCATCAAAAAGATGGTCTACTGAAGGTGTTCTTAATTTATCGTTCATTTCAACCTCGTTGTTAATCGTAAAATAAGTAAGCCAATATACACTATAGTATTGTAACACTTTACAGAGGTAAAGTAAAGCGGATAAGAAGGATTTTGATATGTCATTAAAAAAAGGTATTGAAGCAGAAGGCAAAGTTGTAAGAAGAGAATTTCCGGATAAAGGGATCATTGAAATTGCGGATGAAGAAAGCAAGGTAGTGGTGAAGGGTACCCTGCCGGGGCAGATGGTTCGTTATAGAGTCCTCAAAAAGAGAAATGGGAACTATGAGGCTTATGTTGAGGAGATCACAAAGAGGAGTCCTCTTGAAAACGAGGCAGCAGTGTGTAAAAACTGCGGTGTCTGCGGAGGGTGCGATTATCAGACGGTTCCTTATGAGGAGCAGTTAAAGTTAAAAGAAGCCCAGATAAAGCCGATGATCCTTAAGGCATGCGAAAAGTGTACAGATGAACTTCCGGTGTACGAAGGGATAAAGAGTGCCCCGCACAGGTGGGAGACTAGAAATAAAATGGAATTTGCTTTTGGCGACAGTTATAAGGGAGGACCTCTTTCACTTGGTCTGCATAAGAAGGAGCATTTCTACGATATACTTTACACAGATGACTGTAAAATTGTGCATTCTGATGTGGATAAGGTGCTTGCAGCTGTATTTGAAGTCTGTAAGACAAGCGGTCTTTCATTTTATAACAAGATGATGCACAGAGGGTATTTAAGGCATCTTCTTGTAAGAAGAGCGGAAAGTACAGGCGAGATACTTGTTGCATTTGAGACTTCCTCGGACTTTATAAAGGCAGATGAAGTAGAGGCTATGAAGACAGACAGCCTTAAGGAATTTCTTGAGAGTGATGCAGCTTTCTATGACAAGGAAAAGCTGCGAACACCTGAGGAAACAGCATTTCTTGATGCCATAAAGGAGGCGGTGCTAGGATTATCACTTGAAGGGAAGATCACAGGGCTTCTTCACCTTGTTAACGACAGACAGTCGGATATGGTTGCAGCTGAAAAGACTGAGGTCATGTATGGGAGAGAGTACATAAATGAAAAGCTTTTAGGGCTGTCATTTAAGATTACCACATTTTCATTTTTCCAGACCAATACAGCGGGCGCAGAAGTACTGTATTCTGTAGTAAGAGATTATGTGGGAAATCAGAAGGATAAAGTTGTATATGATCTTTATTCGGGGACAGGAACCATAGGACAGATAATTGCGTCCGTCGCTAAGAAGGTCATAGGAATAGAGATAATTCCAGAGGCAGTAGACGCAGCAAATGAAAATGCCGCTGTAAATAACCTTGATAACGTTCATTTTATTGCGGGTGATGTCTTTGAAAAGCTTGACTCTATCGAGGAAAAGCCTGACTTTATAATACTTGACCCGCCAAGAGACGGAGTCTCCCCGAAGGCACTCGAAAAAGTCCTCTCTTATGGCGTCGACAACATAATCTATGTTGCCTGCAAACCGACCAGCCTCGCGAGAGACCTCCCAGTTTTTTATGAAAATGGATATAAAGCCGAGAAATTCATGCTTGTGGATATGTTCCCCAATACGCATCATGTGGAGACGGTAGTTCTCTTGTCCCAACGAAAGCCGGATGATGTGATTGAGGTTGAATTGGAACTGGATGAGCTTGATGTGACGAGTGCAGAGAGTAAGGCGACTTATGCGGAGATTAAGGATTTTGTATTAAAGGAGCATGGGTTGAAGGTTTCTAACCTGTATATTTCACAGGTAAAAAGAAAGTGTGGAATAGAGGTTGGAGAGAATTATAACTTGCCGAAATCGGAGGATAGCAGACAGCCTCAGTGTCCGGAAGAGAAGGAAAAAGCGATAAAGGGTGCATTGGAGCATTTTGGGATGATTTAGAGAGGTGAGCACATGGCATTAAACTATACAGTGTATCAGTATGACAACAACAGGAATGCAGTTGTTATGACAGATATGGATGGCAAGCAACTTGTAATTGACTGTGATAAGGCAGAGGCGCAGGTTGTATTTGATGAGCCGGAGGATGTAGGAATCCTTGCCAGACTTGCGAGGAAAGAGCCTGCAAGTTATGTGGGTATTGCAATGCGTCCAGGTGGACCGCAGGATTATGTGGATGTGTGGAATGAGTTGAATTAAAGGGAGGTACACATATGTGTGGAATGACATCTAATCAGTAATGCAAATTGATTGGAGGAAGAATATGAATATAAATATTAGAAAAATAAATGGCAATGAATATAAGTTACTGAACGATTTTTTGTATGAGGCAATTTTTATTCCTGAGGGAGTGGAAGCACCACCGAGAGAGATTATTAATGCACCGGAATTACAGGTTTATGTGCAGGATTTTGGAACACAGAAAGATGATATTTGTTTTGTTGCAGAAGTAGAAGGGAAAATAGTTGGAGCAGTTTGGGTTCGCATCATGGATGACTATGGACATGTGGAAGATGGTGTTCCGTCCTTTGCTATATCTCTATATAAAGAATATCGCAGACATGGTATCGGAACAGCAATGATGAAACAAATGATTACAGAGTTGAAAAGCAGGGGATATAAGAAAACTTCTTTAGCAGTACAGAAGGAAAACTATGCTGTGAAGATGTATAAAAACGTTGGTTTTGAGATTGTTGATGAAAACGATGAAGAATATATCATGGTGTGTGTATTATAATTTTGCAACAGATTGTTGCACAACAGGAGCTACTGGATATGAATAATAGAATAATTTACCATCCATTAACGGCAACTCCTCTTAAAAGAAATATTGCTTACACAGAGTTGACCCCTTGTAAAGAGTTGCATTCTTATATCAGATGTTATTGGGGAACAGAAAATCCACTTATACAAATCGAAAACAATGACTCACCGAAATTGGTAATCCCGGATACTTGCGTGGATATTATTTACCATATAGATTATACCGATAATGTGGTAACAGGTGGATTCTGCGGAATAAATGATTACAGTTTCCACGCAAATAGCAGCGGAACTATTGGGCACATGGTATCTTCATTTGCTATTCGTTTTTATGCGTGGACTGCATATGCATTTGCCGATGATTCTTTACAATCTACCATGAACGGATACTTTGATGTGGGGTCAAGGTTTGAATGGCTGGACAGGTTCATCCGACCTCAACTGTTGGAACGAAAAACCTTACAGGAAAAGGCTTCTTTTACAGAGCAAGTATTGCTGAAAAGATTATCCAATGTGAAAGAAAATGCAGTTGTTAACGGGACGATACATAACATTTTGACAAATAAAGGTTATATTGATGTATCAAAATTAGCAAAGGAGGCTTTTGTAAGTACAAGACAGTTGGAACGATTATTTCATGAATATGTTGGTATCACGCCCAAAAAGCTTAGTAATTTGATACGGTATCAGTTTTTGTGGAGGGATATTTTATGTGAGCCGGATTTTGATGTGCTAAGTGCAGTTCATAAATATGGATATACAGACCAATCTCATTTATTGCGGGAATTTAAAAGGTATCATTCTATGGATATACATGAGGCGAGAACTATTGCGTTAAAAGATGTCGAAAATATACAAGCGGTATCTTATTAATTTATAGTAACATAGTTTCAAATTCTGATAAGAAGGAAAGGATGAGAAACAATGAGAGAAAATATAAGTGTCTGCGGTACGGATTGTAGTGTGTGTTATTGCTTTGGCAAAATGTGTAATGGCTGCAATTCGTGTGAAGGAAAAGTGTTTCATGCACCGGAAGGAAAAGCTTGTCCGATTTATGACTGTGTTAGAAACAGTAAATGTATGCAAAACTGTGGAGAATGTGGTGATGTGCCTTGTAAGATATGGTTTGATACCAGAGACCCGAAGTTTTCAGATGAAGAATTTAGTGAAAATGTAACAATGAGAGTACAGACATTGAAAAAGGAATAGGTATTTATGTCAAAGAATAAAGAACTTGCAGATTATATAATGGACCAACTATCTGATTTGGGAGATATACGAAATATTCCTATGATGGGCGGATATATTTTTTACTATAAAGAACGGATATTTGGCGGAATTTATGGTAAAGGTTTTTTGGTAAAGATTACAGAGGCAAGTAAGAAGTATATGCCGGACAGTCTACCGCAACCACCATATGAAGGTGCAAAACCTATGTTACCGGTAACGATTTTGGATGATAAAGATGCGTTGCAGATAATGGTAGAAGAGATGTATCCGGAGTTGCCGGAAAGGACAACAAAAAAGAAAAAAGAAGTAAAGATACAGGGAAATAGGTGAGTCAAAAAATAGAGCACCTTTTCAAAAAGTGAGTCAAAAAGTGGAGTACTTTTCCGAAAAGTGAGTCAAAAAGTGACGCACCTTCCGATGATGGATAAATTGTTATCAAAGAAGGTGAGTCATAAAGTGGAGCACCTTTCAGAAAGTGACTCCAAAAAGTGGAGTACTTTTCGAAAAAGTGCGTCAAAAAGTGACGTACCTATATAAATATCGGGGGTTTTAGGGGGATTTTGCCCCTAACTAGATGCATTTTGTGATGGATATACAAAATGCGTATCTGGCAGAAGACACCGTAAGAAATCTATAAAAGAAATTTTCCGGGTATAAAAAGCCTGAAAATATGTAAGCGGAATTTTTTTCAAATCGAAAATATTGCCTTTTCCAAGGTGAGGCTGTATCATCAAGAAAAGAATTATCGGAATTATTTTGAAAAGATGCTTAAAGTGCTAGGGAAGGAGGGAAGCTTTGAATAAGGAATTTGAACGCTGCTGCACATTTCTTGCTGAGATGATGGAGAAGTACGGTCTGGAGGTTTTGCGTGATATAGCTGTAGAACTACAGTTTGATCCGGAAACTTGGCGTGATGATGCAGAAGGAAAAAGACTTCGGTATGAGACTTATGCGAAGAGATTTCTAGAGCGGTTTCTGGAAGTAGCATAAGGATTACCGGCATCCTGCGAGAGTGGGATGTATACATGCGAAAGAGCGTTCAAAGTAATGTGTATTGAATATAATAAGATTTATAGTAAGCCTCGGTAAAGTTTTTGCCGAGGTTCATTGTTTTTATGAAAATAGGTTATTGACCGCAGGTAATAAAAATTATATAATTTGTTTATGCAATGCATAAAGAGGTGGGCTATGGAAGCAAGAGAAGAATTGAAAAAATTAAGAGAAAGTACCGGTATGAATAGAAAAGAATTTTGTGAGTACTTTGAAATTCCTTATATGACGGAAACAGATTGGGAATTAGGAAATAGAAGGGTTCCGCAGTATCTTTTGCGATTAATGGCATATAAGGTTGAAATGGAGAAGCTAGCTGATAAGAAGAGAGAATGACAAGGAAGATAACGCAGCTGACAAATAATGTATTTGTAATTGTGCCACGGGCTGTGGCATAAATTGGAGGTATTGGCAATATGACACCAGAAGAAAAAGTAGTAATGATGAAGGCTCAGCGTATCAGTAGATGGAATGCGCAAAAATTGTATTATTCTACAGGTAAACAGTATCAGAGAAAATGGACTGTGAAGAGAGGAGAAGTATATTTTGTGGATTTAGGGGAGAATGTAGGTAGCGAGGAAAATAAACTTCGTCCTGTTGTTGTATTACAATCGGATGCATATAATTTCAAGTCACCGGTATTTACATGTGCTATTATTTCATCTAGCGCTTTGACAATTCCGGATATTCAAGTTCCGATTACTGGTACATATTCATATAAAGATGAGAATGGTGTAAATAAAATTTTAGTTGGAAGTGTGGATTTGGGACAGATAAAGACAGTTGGTAAAGAAAGAATAGTAAATAGTAAGATTTGTATGCTCAAGCAGGAGATACAAGAAATAGACAAAAAACTCTTGAATGCGCTTGGTTTATCTAGTATAATCAAATCAAAGGAAAACACCATTAAATCGTTACAAGGGAAAATAGAATATATGAAAAAACAATAGATATTTTTCGTTGACTTTTCATATAATATAATGTAGAATCTAATCTACAGATGTGGTCAATTTGGCGATTGATCGGTAAAATTGATTCAGTTATGGTGGATTTGGCGTTCCATCGGTAGCTCCCACTTCGGTGGGAGTTTCTTTTTGTAATGTCCGTAGAGAGGCAAGGATAATGCCTGAATTCAAATATCTCATTAGCGGGTAGGCAGTCAGAGTTATGGCTGTCTATTTTTTTGTTGAATTAAAGTTGGAACAGCAGTATAATTTTGTTGGGACGGCGTGTTGTGTAGTTGTGATTTGAATATGGGAGGAGTTAATTTTATGGCTGTAGAAAACAATATTGATCCATTAGTTTCCATGCAACAGGAGCTGTGTGATATGTGGGGGATTAACAATCAAACAAAGTATGTATTTTATTATGATGAAAGTAATAATTGCAGAAAGTTTTGGGTTGATGATAGTAAGCAGCAGTTTAATACGGATTATACAGCAGATTTTGTGCTGGCAGGTTTGGTAAAGAAAGAGGAAGACATTGTTGATGTGTCACTTGAAACATTCAGGAAACCCTTGAAGTTGCAGGGGAATGTGGAGGAGATTAAGTTCAAAAAGCTATATGCAAAAGGTGATTTTTTACAGTGCGTGAAAGAAAAGCGCTTGCTTGAGACTTTATCATGGATAGATAAATCACCTTTTTATATTCATTATACGAATGTGAATAATTTATTTTACACACTTGTTGAAATATTCGATTCAATCGTAAAACCTGATGAGATAAGTGAATTTGGATATGACTATTTTAAAATGAAGAGTATATTTTATCACATGTTTAAAGGGAAAGCAGATAAACTGCAAATCTTGATGTTCAAGTATAAGTATCCCAATATACAGCGAGAGGATGTAGATGCATTTTGTAATGAATTACTTTTTTTACTTGGAAGTAGGAAAGAAATGAAGGAAGAAGAAAAGTTTCTTGCCTGAATGCTTGCAAGAGCATCAAAGAGTGATGAATTAGCATTTTTGCATGATAATGATGATTATATCATGCAGGAAAATTATGCAGAATTTTATGCTGATCCTATCCGAAAATATCAAAAGTCAACACATATATTTGATGAGGAAACAACAGTACAGGACATAGTAAAAAAACAGATAGCACAAGGGCAGAATATGGCAGATAATTTTAAGTTTGTAAAATCTGAAACAGACATATTCGTGCAGTTATCGGATGTAGTAGCAGGGATTTTAGGTAAACTGTTTAAGTACATAAACTCAACAAGTGTAAATCAGCGTAGAAAGGACATTGAAGGTTTATCAAAGCTTCAGGTTGATAATATTATACTCATTGACAAGCTGCGTATGGAAGCAGATCGGGAGAATCCCGGATTTTTGTGTTCAATTGCTCCGTTAGATGAGGTTGGAATTCTTAATAGATTTTTTGAA
>CADBPM010000110.1 GCA_902796595.1 uncultured Lachnospiraceae bacterium
TCAGCGCAGCTGATACAGAAAATTATAATTAAACTTTTGCGAAGCGAAAGCGCCAAGTATCAGCGCAGCTGATACAGAAAATTATAACACCGGTGGTAATTGTGCTTTTGTAAGTAAAAGCGTATTAAAAGCAAGTTTCAAGGAGGAGAATATGACTTTTAAAAGTGTATCAAGGGTAATGTCAGTTGTTTTAGTTGCCTGTGTGGTTATGGGAACTAAATAGAAGATGAGCTTCTTGTGGGAGAAAGCATAATGGTCGCACCGATATGCAGGCAGAATACAACAGGCAGGAATGTTTATCTGCCGGAAACCATGAAAATGTTACGCTTCAGGGCTTATGACGATTATGATGAAGAGGTTCTTGAGGCGGGAGATTATTATGTGAGAGCAGGTTTAAATGAGGTACTTGTATTTATAAGACCAGGAAAGTCTCTTGTGATCGCTAAACCGGGAGTCAGTGCGGAAAAGACGATAAAGACTCCGGAAATATTTAAAAATATTGTTTTTTGACAGTTTTTATCAAGGTGGCAGGCTTATTTTTATCGCAGCATCATGTTTTGTATGGTGCTGCGATAAATCGTATTAAAAGAAATAATCAAACAGGGGGTCAAGCCCCTTTTTTTATTTTTGATAAAGTGGTATACTGATAAAAGATTGTGCAAACAGGGCTTCAAAGTAAGCGGGAACTACGGCACCCCATGGCTGTTTATCTGGTTTATAGGGCTGTTTGCGGGAAAAAGATATAAAACAGGAGAATATGAACATGAGATTAGGCGGATTAGAGGCAGGCGGTACAAAGATGGTACTCTCTGTCGGAGATGAGAGTGGAGAGATATTTGCACAGACCTCATTTTCAACAGGAAAGCCGGAGGATACTGTGCCACAGATGTTAAAGTGGTTTTCGGTAAGAAATATAGAAGCATTGGGAATAGGTACGTTCGGACCTGTTGACGTAAATCCTGAATCACCAACTTATGGAAGCATTCTTGAGACACCAAAGCTTGCGTGGGCTCACTTTGATTTCCTTGGTGCATTTAAGAACGGCATCACTGATAATGAGACCGGCGAATATATTCAGGGTCTTAAGATCCCAATGAAGATTGATACAGATGTCAATGGTTCATGTCTTGGCGAGATGACATTCGGCTGCGCTAAGGGACTTGATTCGGTTCTTTACCTTACAATCGGTACAGGTATCGGAGCAGGTATTTCAATCGATGGCAGACTTGCACATGGTATGCTTCATCCAGAGGCAGGTCATATTTCAGTATTAAAGCATCCTGATGACAAAGGAGAGAGCATTTGCCCGTTCCATCCGAACTGTCTTGAAGGTCTTGCAAGTGGTCCTTCAATTGAGAAACGTTGGGGCAAGAAGGCAGTTATGCTTACAGATAATGATGAAGTCTGGAAGATAGAAAGCTTCTATATTGCTCAGGCACTTGTCAATTATATATACACCGTTTCTCCGCAGAAGATCATTCTTGGCGGTGGTGTTATGCATCAGCAGAAGTTATTCCCACTTATCCGTAAGCAGGTGGTTGAAATGCTTGGCGGATATATCAAGACACCTGAGCTTACAGACATCGATAATTACATTGTGCCAAACAGTCTTGATGATAATCAGGGTATTCTTGGTGCTATGCAGCTTGGCTATGAGGCTGCTGTAGCAGAAGGTCTTGTTGATGACCATTAAAACATGAATGTAATCTGTCTTTGTACAGGTTCATGCCGGATAATGGCTGTCCCTTGGTGTATTTCAACGAAAGACCCCAAGGCGGCCTGCCGGTGATATAAGTTTCAAATAAACATTTTTTCCAGAGAGGTTTTTAAAATGGTAAGAGCAATAGTTGGTGCTAACTGGGGCGATGAAGGAAAAGGCAAGATTACAGATATGCTTGCAGCAGATTCTGATATTGTAGTCAGATTTCAGGGTGGAAGCAATGCAGGTCATACTATAGTCAATCATTATGGTAAATTTGCACTTCACCTTCTTCCTTCCGGTGTATTCTATGATCATACCACAAGTATACTTGGTAATGGCGTGGCATTGAATATACCTTTTTTTATCAAGGAACTAAATTCCATAACTGAAAAGGGAGTTCCAAAGCCTCATATTCTTGTTTCAGACAGGGCGCAGGTGCTTATGCCTTACCATATCTTGCTTGATCAGTATGAAGAGGAACGTCTTGGAAAGGCTTCTTTCGGCTCTACTCAGTCCGGTATAGCGCCATTTTTCTCAGACAAGTATGCAAAGATCGGTATTCAGGTTTCAGAGCTTTTTGATGAAGAAGTTCTTAAGGATAAGGTAGAGAAGGCGATTGTAAAGAAGAATGTCCTTATGGAACATTTATACCATAAGCCACTGCTTGATAAGGATGAGATTCTTGAAACTCTTCATGAATACAGAGACCTTATAGCTCCTTATGTTGCTGATACAGCTTTATTTATACAGGAGGCTCTTAAGCAGGGCAAGACTGTTCTTCTTGAAGGTCAGCTAGGCACTCTCAAGGATCCTGATTTTGGTATCTATCCTATGGTTACATCATCTTCACCTATTGCTGCATATGGTGCGATCGGTGCAGGACTTGCACCATACGAAATAAAGGATATAATTACTGTAGTAAAGGCATATTCAAGTGCTGTCGGCGGCGGCGAATTTGTCAGCGAGCTTCATGGAGCAGAGGCAGATGAACTCCGCAACAGAGGCGGTGATGGCGGTGAATATGGTGCAACAACAGGAAGACCAAGACGTGTAGGCTGGCTTGATACTGTTGCTTCACGTTACGGTGTAAGAATGCAGGGAGCTACAGAAGTAGCATTTACTGTACTTGATGTACTTGGATACCTTGATGAGATCCCGGTATGTACAGGTTATGAGATCGATGGCAAGGTAACAGAGGACTTCCCTGTTACTGTTAAGCTTAAGAAGGCAAAGCCTGTATATGAGAAACTCCCAGGATGGAAGTGTGATATCCGTGGGATCAAGAAGTATGAGGATCTTCCTGAAAATTGTAGAAAATATATCGAATTTGCGGAAAAGAAGATAGGAGTACCTATTACTATGATAAGTAATGGTCCTGGCCGCGAGGATATTATCTATAGAAAATAAAAAGACAAAAGCAGGCGGGAACAGATATATGGAACCTAAAATAGCAAACTTCTCAAGAGAATCTTTCAGATACGCTATGCCGCATCTGAAAGTCTCACCTGCCGGACTTACGATAGATGTCCAGACCGGTAACACTGTTACCGGTTCTTTTCTTCTTGAATCGGAGTCGGGTAAGGATGAGGAAATCAGAGCATATATAACAGTGCATGACTGCTATATGTCTTTGAATACTGAGTCCTTTGCTGCATCAAAGAAGCTGGTATCATGGATATTTGATGCCGGTACTCTTGCTGCAGGAACTTCATATAGCGGATATATCTCTGTTATTTCCGACCATGGGGAAACAGAGATTCCTTATAATGTAAATGTTACGGAGAAAAGTGTAATTACAGACGAAGGCGAGATCTCGGATCTGTTTCAGTTTTCTGCATTTGCAATGAAGCATTTTAACAAGGCTGCTGAAATCTTTTGTGACAATAGCTTTAAGGGAATCTTTCTTGAGGGAAAGGAACATGAGAGAAATCTTTGGCAGAGTCTTAGAAATGATCCTGACCACGAACATGCTCTTGATACATTTCTTTGCGCCGACAGGAAGAAGTTTCCTGTGAGACTTTTTACAGAAAAAAACAGATATGAATTTCACCTTTCAGAAAGACCTATAGAAGATAAGATACTTCTTGAAAAAAGCACATGGGGATGGTGTGGTGCAAGGATAAAGACTTATGGTGACTTCATCGAGTGTGAAAAGAATATTATAAATTCCGATGATTTTGATGAAGATACCTGTGAGATAAAATTTCAGGTAAATCCGCTTTGTACCAGCGCTGTAAGAGATTCCGGCAAAATAGTGATCGAAAATGCGCTTGACAGGATAGAGATACGGATTGACCTTATAAATGTAACAAGGAATGATCATTTTTTTCAGACAAAGAAACGTAGATTTCAAAATTATAAAAAGGCTGTTCTAAGCTATGCAAATCTCAAGATGGGTGAAATAGAGATTGACGAGGCGATGGCTGAGATAAGGTCGTGTCTTTACGGCATAGATCCTGAGGGCAGGGATTCGCTTGGCGAACTTGTTGAAATTTATCTTGAGGGACTTAGCGGAAAAAAGGACAGTGCGTCAGAAAGATTTCTTGAAGTTGAAAAGAATGGCATAAATATCGGATTGTATGATTTTATCGAATATCTTCTTACTGAGGATGAAGAGGTAAGAAAAAAAGATATCGATGAGGTATATGATCTTGCATGTACTGGCATAAAATGGCAGGATACATTATTATATATCAATATGGATCGGAAGATAGCGGATGATCCTGCAAGAAAGATTGAGGAGCTTTCCAAGTTATACGATAAAGGCATAAGAAGTCCATTTATCTATATAGACACACTCCTTACATTCAGAAATGAAGTGGATGCTTTTAAGAGCTTGGGAGGGCTTGAAAAGCATGCTTTTGCATATGCAGCAAGACATGAATATTTTACAGATCCGGATCTTGTAGAAAAATATGTTTGTTTTGCCACTGAAATAAAGGAATACGATCCTCTTATCTTAAGCACGCTTTGTTATATATATGATATTTTAACAACTGAAGAAGTGCTTTTTGCAATAGATACGCAGATAATACTAAGAGGCTATCAGAAGAGAGAAGACCATAAATTTTTAACAGAGGGTGTCAAGGAGGGACTAAGGATCACCGGAATATATGAGGCATATTTTTCAACATTCAACGCCAAGGAAGAGGAACTTCTTCCGGAAACATTCATGTATTTCAGGTATGATGATCCTGCCGCAGTAAGTGACAAGGCAAAGTTGTTTGCTTATATAGTTGATCACAAGGATGATGGTGAAAATTACAGATTTTTTGTAAATAGGATCAGAGATTTTGCAGGAGAAGAACTGAAAAAGGGAAATGTTTCAGATGATCTGATCACCATTTACAGGGATTGTATAAAGGATCATGATTTTCTTTCTGCAAATGCGGAATATCTTGTAAATGTGCTTTTTAAGGCAAGAATATTTTTAATGGACGGTAATTTTTCAAAGATCAAGGTATTTCCGGATGAACTTAAAGACCCGGATGAATATATGCTTCAGGGCAGGATCAACTATGTGGATGTCTATGGTGACGATTCGATCGTAATGCTTGCGGATGACGAGGAAAGGCTGTATCCGCTGGAAAATTGTGGAGATTTGACTAAGCAGTTTACACCTGCTGCACATCTTGATGAATGTCTGAATTCCGGGAGCAGAGATATCAGGCTTCTTTGCGAGACTGTTTATGAAAGTGAGAAGCTTCACAGAAATATATCTGATAAGATAGGCGTGTTTACGGATATTCTTAAAAGCAACAGACTTTCAGAGGGCTTTAAGCTTTTCATCGCAGGGAGGATGATAAACCATTATTATGATACATACGACGGGGTTATGCTTGAAAAGCTTCTTTCTGTGTATGATCTTTATGGCGTAGACAGGAAGGACGGCGAAAATCAGGCAAGGCTTATTTTAACCAGAAATATGTATCCTCTTGGGATAAGGGCGGTTAAATACCTTGGACCGGAAAATGTGGAAGCCAAGTTCATCTTAAGGATCGTGGAGCAGATGCTTGATGATGAGAAGGGCAGAGACAGTTCTTTTCTTGATGCTATGGCATATTTTCTGATGAAAGAAAAAAAGGCATCAGACAAGGTACTGATCTGGCTCAGGGAACATCATGAGGGAAGTCTTACGGAAATGACAGAGCTTTTTGAAATACTGAATGAAAAAGGTCTGATGACGGAGGACTACAGTGCAAAGCTCATAGAGCAGATTCTTTTTACAGAGGAGTTCCCGGCTATTACAGGAGAAATTTACAAGGCTTATGACCATAAAAGTGATGATATCCTTGCAAGAGCAATGATAAATTATGTATCATACAGATATCTGCTTCGTGACAGAGAACCTGAAAGTGAGTTTGTTTCTGGGATAAGGGATCTTGCACTTGATGGGAATGACAGGCTTCATGTGCTTACATATCTGAAGATCCTCTCTTCAAAAAATACACTTACAAGCAGCGAACGTGAGTTTACTCTTGTTATGCTTGCAAGGCTTACAGAAGAGGGTGTGATCCTGCCGTTTTTTAAGAGATTTATTGGAAAATGCGATGTTCCTGCTGAAATAATAAACAGGACTTTTGTGCTTTTTACAGCAGATGAAGAGGCGAATGTTTCAATACATTACAGAACATATACCCGCAGCAGGACTGAAGCTTCTTATACTACTGAATATATGAGAAATATTTATAAGGGACTGTTTATAAAGGAATTTCTTATTTTTGATGATGAAAATGTTCAGTATTATATAACTATCGATGATGAGGAGGAAAAGTCTGAAAGAGTAGCTGAAAGCGGTTTGCTTGAATTTTTGCCGTCTGACAGCATGATAGATGATGGAGGAAGCCTGTTTACTCAGCTAAATTCCGTTTTTATAGCTGAAGATTTCAGCGATGGTACATCTTTCAAAGAGTATCTGCTTAAATATATAGTTGATAAAAATATGATAGGAGACCTTTTTAAAGTGTCTATGAGTGAAACAGAAGAAACAGGAGATACAGGAAATGAGTGATGACAGGATTCTTGCAGGCATGGATGTCTGCAGTGACTTTACTCAGATAACTTATTTTTCAAAAAAGACAGCTTCTCCTGAATCATTGTCTCATGACCAAAGTGAGGAACAGTATCTTATTCCTACAAGGCTTGCACTTAAGCTTGCAAAACATGAATGGATAATAGGTGATGATGTAATTGAAGCTCTGAATGAAGACACTGAAGATGTTGAAGAAGTGGAAGATCTGTTAAAGAGAGTTGCCGAGGGCAAGATGATAACAGTTGCCGGTGATGAATTTGAGAGCGGACATATTTTACAGATATTCTTACGCAGGGTCTTTATGGTCCTTAGAAACTATAATCCGTATGCATCAGTAGAGTATGTGGTATTTACATCGGATATAGTTTCGGAAAACTTTGCAAATGTGCTTCATGATGCTCTTGCCAGATTCGGGATAGATAAAGACAGACATGCTTTTATAAGTCATGAAGAAGCTTTTATAGATTATACCATTCATCAGAGAAGAGAAATGTGGATGAATGAAACTGCTCTCTTTGAGATAGGAGACAGTGGTTTAAATGTCAGTTTTCTTTCGATAAGCAAGGATACTGATCCTATGGCTGCGGATATTGAAAAAAAGGTATATGATGAGCTTACAACAGATATGGTGAAAAATGACAGGATACGAGCAGCAGGGACTTTCAGGACTTTGGCAGAGGCTGCGATGCTCGATAAGAATATTTCAACCATATATGCCGTCGGAAGGGGCTTTATTACAGATTTTGCAGACGAGGAGCTCGGAAACCTATCAACCGGAAGAAATGTATTCAGAGGACAGAATCTTTTTGCAAAGGGAGCATGTTATCTTGCTCATGCAAAAAGCCGCGGTGAAAATGAAAAATTTATCTTTTTTGACGACGAGAGAATAAGAACCGGAATTTCGGTAATGGTTGAAGATAACGGCAGGCAGGCAGAAGCCGTTCTGGTAGAACCTGCAAAACTTTGGTTTGATGCTGAATGTGATAGAGATATAATAGTTCAGTCTGAGGAAGAGCTTACGTTTCAGAGAAAAGATTTTATCACAAAAAAGGTGGAAAGACGCTTTATCTCGCTGGCGGGGCTTGAAGCAGGAATGGACGGACTTACAAGACTTCGGGTATCAGTCAGGTTTGCCAGTCGCGATGTATGTATAATAAGAGTTAAGGATATGGGATTTGGAACTTTTGTTCCAACAACCAACAGAGTATGGGAGATAAGATGGGAAAAGTGATCCTTTGCAAGGGCAGAGTGGCAGAAAAACCATTTATAATTCCTTTGAGTGGGCGAGAGCTGTATTCCATTGAAGAAATATGTTATTATGTATACAATAATATATATAGTATAGACATAGGTTTCTTTTCGGATGAGTTACTGGAATTTATAGAAAAGGACCTTGATCTTCCGGAAATCGCAGATGAATTAAGAGACCTGCTTGAATCGGGACATGTTTTGAGAAATGTTGTTACAGCGCTTCTTTTATCATGTGATCTGTATAACAGGAAGGAAACGGAAGAACTGATATTACTTATGAACAGACTTTCCGGCATGAGCGCATGGCAAAAGAGGGCTCATATCGGATATGAGTTTTTAAGAGAAGGACAATATATAAAAGCACTCAGGCATTTTAGAGGAATTCTTAAATTTGAAGATCTGAACGAAAAAGACTATGGCGATGTGCTTTTTGCAATAGGCTGTACGCTAGCACATACAGCAAGCTACAGGGAGGCAGCAGATTGCTTCTACAAGTCATATCTTCATGGCAGGAACAGAAAGTCTCTTATTTATACGCTACTGTGTTTTAAACTTGGTGATCTTGGAAAGCAGTTTAATGAGCAGGTGGGAAGCCTTCCAAAGGACGACCCTGCTGTACTTGAAGCAGAAAAGATCTGGGATGAAGCAAGAAAAAAGGCAGAGGATTCTGTGGAGTACAGAGATGTAAGCAAGCTGCTTGATGGAGTTTCGGGAGAACATGCAAGGGAATACAGGAGAGGTATTGCAGAAAAACTTCAGGATTTGAAGGAAGAATACAAAAGAGGGGTAGAGAATGGGCCTGTTTCATAGAAAAAAGAAAAAGAATGAGACGGAAGAAAATAAAGAATTCAATGAGGCAGCAGGCATAAAAACTGAAAGTGAGCTCGTTCTTTCAGAAGATAACCATAAGGAATACATACGGAGTGCCTGCGAGAGTATTTCAAGAGCCAAAGGCGAGATACTTGCAGCAAAAGAAGAATACAGCGAAGTAAATAATTATCTCAATGATACAGAAATGATAGAAGATCTTCCGGACGATAAAGGGGCGGAGTTAAAGGAGACGGCAGACCACATGCTGTCTTTAAAGATCGACCTTGACAGTCTTGATAAAAAGAAAGCTAATATCTCTCAGTTTCAGTACCAGTCGATCATGAGATATGAAGACGAGATTCCTAAGGGTATTGAAAAAATGAAGAAGGACGAAAATTACCTGAATCTCATAAAGGGCGATCTTATGAAGCTTTCTGACGAGCATGAAAAGATCAGTCGTGACACGAAAGAGGAGAATGAGAGAAGGCACTTTCTTCGCAGGTTTTCAGTATTTGCCAGTGCTGTTATAATTGTAATGCTTATAGTCTACTTCACACTTTATGTTGTATATGAAATAGATCTTACAAATGCCTTTATATTTACTATTGGCGGAGCAATGCTCATGATCATCTATCTTTTCTTTGAGTCTGAGCGAAATAAAAAGGCTATACAGCTTAATGCCGCAAAGATGAAGAAACTTGTAAACCTTACAAATACTGTAAAGATAAAATATGTCAATCAGGCAAATGCAGTTGATTTTGTAAGAGATAAGTATAATGTAAATTCTGCAGATGAACTGGAGTATCTTTGGGGCGAATATGTTCAGATGAAGGATGATGAAGGAAAAAAGAGAAAGACAAGTGCTACGTATGATTTTTATTCATCAAAACTTACAGATATACTTAAAGAGGCGAGGATAAATGATCCTGATATCTGGCTCTATCAGGTAAATGCGATAGTTGATCACAAGGAAATGGTAGAGATAAGGCACAGGTTAAATGTAAGAAGACAGAAAATAAGAGAGACAATAGAATTAAATACCAAGCTTATTGAGGCGGAGACAGCAAAGATTCATAAGTTCAGGAGTGATTTTCCAGATGAAAAGGGACTTGTGAATACGATGATGGACACATATAGAATATTAGTCTGACAGGAGGGGGAAATGCCTGGATCGGAATTTGGTACGTTGTTTCATGTTAGCACTTTTGGTGAATCACATGGATGTGGGCTTGGAGTTGTGATAGATGGATGTCCTGCAGGACTTTCTCTTAGTGTGGATGATATCATGCCTTATATGAGGAGAAGAAAACCGGGGCAGGGCGCTTTCACAACTGCAAGAAATGAGGGAGATGAAGTAGAGATCTTGTCGGGGGTTTTTGAGGAAAAGACACTTGGAACACCGATCGCTCTGCTTGTAAGAAATAAGGATCAGCATTCATCTGATTACGGGAATATAAAAGATATATACAGACCGGGTCATGCGGATATGACCTTTGACAAAAAGTACGGTATCAGAGACTACAGAGGTGGTGGGCGGTCAAGCGGCAGAGAGACGCTTGCCAGAGTTGCAGCCGGCGCAGTTGCAGCAAAGCTTTTATCAGAATTTGGTATTGATGTTATATCTTTTACAAGAAGCATCGGAGAGGTTGAAATAGACGAGAGATACTTGAATCCTTTGGAAAATAAAGTGAGCAGGGATAAAGTGATGCAAAGCCCGCTCTACATGCCGGATGAGGATGCAAGTGCCAAAGCAATGAAACTTATCGGCGAGTACAGGAGAAACAAGGATTCTGTAGGCGGCGTGGTTGAGATACATGCGACAGGGCTTCCGGTGGGACTTGGAGAGACAGTTTTTGAAAAAATAGATGCAAGACTTTCGGCTGCTCTTTTTTCTGTCGGGGCTGTCAAGGCGGTTGAGATAGGAGACGGTATAAAGTCAAGTTTCTATGCAGGCAGTGAAAATAATGACGGTATGACGAATCTCTTTGGTGATATCTCAAAGACGTCGAATCATGCCGGAGGATGTCTTGGTGGTATGACTGATGGAAGTATGTTGGTAGCAAGAGCATATTTTAAACCGACACCATCCATAGCTCAGACTCAGCTTACAGTTGATAAAAACGGCAATGATGTTTCCATAAATATAAAGGGCAGGCACGATCCGGTAATAGTACCGCGCGCAGTTGTTGTTACCGAAGCCATGGCAGATCTTGTTTTAGCGGATCTGCTCATGCAGAATGCAGTTAGCAGGCTTGACAACCTGAAAAAAATATATACAGAACAGGGAGAATAAAATGACTATTAAAGAAAAACTCGCTTCACTTCGCGAGAATATGAAAAAAGCCGGTGTGGATGTATACATGATACCGACGGCTGATTTTCATGATTCAGAATATGCAGGTGAACATTTTGCTGCAAGAAGATTTATGTCGGGCTTTACCGGTTCGGCTGGCACTCTTGTAGTTACAGCTACTAAGGCTGCCTTATGGACAGACGGAAGATATTTTCTTCAGGCTGAAAAGCAGCTTAAGGATACCACTATTGATCTCATGAAAATGGGTGAAGAGGGTGTGCCGAAGATTTCAGAGTACGTTTATGCAGAGCTTCCGGAAAACGGGACTTTCGGGTTTGATGGAAGAACCATAAGTGGTGAGACAGGCAGAGAATTTGAAAAGAAGATAGCTGATAAAAAAGGTAAGATTAAATATGACGAGGATCTTGTAGACAGTATATGGACTGACAGACCGGAGATATCAGCAAGACCTGCATTTTTCCTTTCAGAAAAGTACAGCGGCAGAAGTGTTTCGGATAAGCTTTCCTTTGTAAGAAAGGCAATGAAGGAAAAAGAATGCAAAGCCTATATAATAACAAGCCTAGATGATATAGCATGGCTTTATAATATGCGTGGGGATGATGTTCCATGCAATCCTGTAGTAATGGCTTATACAGTTATTCTTGAGGATAAAGCTGTTCTTTTTTTGAATGAAAAAGTATTAAATGATGAGCTTAGAAATGAGTTTTCAAAGAATAACGTTGAAATAAGACCGTATGATGATATTTATGAATATGTAAAAGGTCTTAGGGACATAAATGTTCTTGCCGATCTTTCAAGAGTGAATTATACAATTGCAGGAAACCTTCCTGAATCGGCGAAGGTTAAGGATGAATTTAATCCGACTACACTTGAAAAATCTAAGAAGAATGAAACAGAGATTGAAAATATAAGAAAAGCACACGTTAAAGATGCGGTTGCGATGATCCATTTTATCTATTGGTTAAAGAAGCATATAGGTAAGGAAAATATCACTGAAATGTCTGCAAGTGACTACCTTGAGGACAGAAGAAGAGAGCAGGAGGGCTTTATAGAAATTTCTTTTGATACTATTTCAGCTTATAATGAAAATGCTGCAATGCTTCATTATGAGCCATCAAGGGAAAATGACACCGAGCTTCATCCACAGGGATTTCTTCTTGTTGATTCGGGCGGTCAGTACTATGAAGGCACTACAGATATTACAAGAACTATTGTACTTGGCGACCTTCCGGATGATTGGAAGAGAAATTATACTCTTACATTAAAAGGACATATAAATCTTGCAAATGCGAAGTTCTTATCCGGATGCAAGGGTACCAACCTTGATATCATCTGTCGTGAGCCTCTTTGGAAGATAGGTCTTGATTACAAGTGCGGAACAGGTCATGGTGTAGGATATTGCCTGAATGTACATGAGGCACCAAATGCCTTCCGTTGGAAGGAAAGAAAGGGGGACAATGCTGTCCTTGAAGTGGGAATGATAACAACTGATGAGCCTGGTGTATATGTGGAGGGCAGTCACGGAATCCGTATTGAAAGCGAACTTCTTTGTGTAAATGCTGAGAAGAATGAGTATGGACAGTTCCTTGAATTTGAAAATGTAACTTACGTGCCTATAGATAAAGAAGCTATAGATGTAAGATATCTCAGTGACGTTGATATTGATGAGATAAATGATTATCATAAGATGGTATATGATAAGATGAATTCATATTTTGAGGGTGAAGAGCTTGACTGGCTTAAGGATGCTTGTGCACCTTTGAGAAGATAAAGTACTTGCCGGTCTTTGCAGTGCTTAACCGGCAGAGTACTTAACCGACAGAAATATCACATTTTTGTTCTGCCTTCAAAATGTATCCTTAATGAAATGTATTCGTCAATCCTGCGAATATCTTCATCAAGATCTTTTTCTTCTGGTACAAGATCGAGCGACATGGCAATAGTATTTACCATTCGGCGGGTGAGTTTAGGAGCAGCTGCACGAAGTATCATCCTTTTTTCTGAAAAATCATCGGTATCAAGAAACTGATGAAAAAGTTCATCGGCATCGAGCATGTCAAAGTGCGGTTTCGATGGTGTTTGTTCGTTTGCGGGCTCTACAGGTGTTACGGGATTTGAAGCGATAGGAGTTTTTTTGTCTGCGACTGGTGGTTGCGTTTCAACTTCCGCGGAAGTGCTTTTATTTATTTCAACCCTTTCAAAACGCCACTTTGAAGTGACAAGAGGATACTTGCTGCGATCTACAGGACTTAAAAACATTGAGAGCGTTCTTGCATAAATGCCATAGTCGCCATAAAGAGCCTGATAGATGACAAGTTTTTCTCTGCTTTCAGTGTCTGTTGCAATTGCTATTATCTGGTACATGTTTCCCTTGAAATGGCGGTAGAATTCGCCGGGAGAGGGTATATCTCTTTTGTCCATTTTTGTTACCTCGTCTTTATTTTGCGTTGACTTACCTGAATTATACTACTAATCAGGTTTCTGTGCAAAGTAAAGTGAAGGGAATGTCTTTTTATTGACTTTTATAGTACGAATGAGCTATAGTGTATATGACAAACTATACCTGAAAAGGAGAGAGCCTATGCTAGCTACGCTGAAACCAGTATTTGATAAGGATATGTCTGTACAGTGTTATTGTGTTATTGCACAGAGAGAAAATGTTCTTAAGAATATCATGCTTGTTGGGACTGAAAGTCTCGATATGGCAGCGAATATATTAGGTTTGGACATTGTCAACTCTCTTAGTACCAACACTTTTGATAAGAACCAGAAGGTCATTGTTAATGTAAATAATATAGCGTTGTTTACTGATATCGAATCTCAGGTAAAGATTAGTCCTGATAAGATAGTTCTCATGCTTGATGGCAAGATGAATCCGGATGAGGCATATATCAACAGACTCAAGACTCTCAAAAATGAAGGATACACTCTTGGAACAAGCGGTGTAACTAAGGACAATATAAAGAAGCTGGATCCAGTTCTGGATCTGGTTAATATTGTTGTTATTGATGATACTGAAGGGGATACAGCAGGTAAGGCAAAAAGGATCAGGGATAGTTATCATAATGTAACGATCATGGTTTCTAATGTCGCAAATCTTGAAGAACTGGAAGAGTTAAAAGATTGCGGCGAGTGTGAATATTATGAGGGCTCTTTCTATACTGTGCCTGTTTCTGTAAAAAAACATGAGGTTTCGCCTGTAAAGATGACCTATCTTAATCTTTTGAATTATGTTAACTCAAAAGACTTTGATCTGAAAAAGGCATCAGAGATAATAGGCCAGGATCCTGCTCTTGTTATTTCACTTATGAAAAAAGCAAATAGAAGAGCAAGGAATTCTGAGATAACATCTATTCCGAATGCGGCTGCAATGATGGGACAGGTTGATCTGCGCAGTTGGGCACATACAGCTATAACAAAGGAACTCTGTGCGGATAAACCAGATGCTCTTACAAGAATTGCGCTTATCCGTGCGAAATTTTTTGAAAATATCGCAGGTTTTTTTGGACTTAGGGGCTTTTCATCTGAGCTTTTTCTTACAGGAGAGTTCTCTGTCCTTGATATTATGTTGGATGTGCCAATGCAGGATGCTCTTGATAAAGTACATGTTTCCGATGACATAAGACGAGTTCTTACAGATCATGACGGTCCTTTGTCTCCTGTATTTGATTTTGCACTTGCCTATGAGCAGGGAGACTGGCAGTATGTTGACAGAGAACTTTTGGTACGCAATATCAAGAGCGATGATATTCATAATGAGTATGTAAATGCACTTCAATGGTTCAAAGAAGCATTCAGGTGATTGGTGAGACCTGTCGCTCATGCAAAATTGCTACATACGGTGGATGAAGGCAATATCGCATTGCGATACGACATGTTTAAGGAGTAAATATAAAATGGAAGGTAATGAAAAGGCATATACATCTATGGGCTTTGCCGGAATAGTTGATATCGTTTTTGGCATAATAGTTACTGTAGTTGGTGTGATAGCTGGTACTTTTGTGATAGTATCGGGCGCAAAGCTTTTGAAAGACAGAAAGTCAGTGACATTTTAATTCCTTGTGCATTACTTATAGTAAGCGAAGAAAATAATTGCGGATAGAGCTTGCTCTATCTAGCATTAATTCTCGGCGACGTTTATCGTAAACGAAATTACTTATTTCGCTTACGATAATTGATGTGAATAGGGATACCCCTTGCATTGACTGCTTTACAGTTATGCAGGGGGGCGTTTTTATGTAAAATATTTAGAATACTTAGAAAAAGAGAGATTTACGGATATGTGTGGAATAATGGGATATACCGGAAATAATGATGCCAGGGAAATAATACTTAAAGGGCTTTCTGCTTTGGAATACAGAGGATATGACAGTGCCGGTATCGGTATATATGATAATGCTACAGGTAAGGTCAGAGTTTCCAAATGTATTGGTAAAGTTAAAAATCTTGCATCTAAAGCAGAAAAGGAAAATATTTCCGGCTCATGCGGTATAGGACATACAAGATGGGCAACACATGGCGGAGTTACTGAGGAAAATGCACATCCGCATCAGGTGGGAAAAGTTACACTTACCCATAATGGAATAATTGAGAACTACGAGGAACTTGCAAGTGAGTTTGGAATAGAAGAAAACCTCGTTTCTGAAACAGATACAGAGGTTGCATGCTCAGTTTTTAATCACTATTACAACAAATATAAAGAGCCATTTAAGGCAATTTACAAGGCAGTAAAGTGCTTCAGAGGAACATTTGCATTTACGATAATTTTTGAAGATATTCCGGGAAAAATCTTTGCGGTCCGCAATGTAAGCCCTATTGTTGCAGGTAAAACAGAGCATGGTACCATGCTTGCATCTGACCTTACGGCTCTGTCTCTTTTTACCAAAGAATATATGGTACTTGGTGAATATCAGATTCTTGTAATGGATAAGGATGGACTGGAGCTTTACAATATCCATGGAGAAAAACTTGATATAGAGTACCTTACTATAGACTGGGATATGGATGCGGCAACTAAAAAGGGATTTCCTTTTTATATGGAAAAGGAGATCAATGAGCAGCCTGAGGCATTCTTAAATACAGTAGAGCCTCATTGTGTAAATGGACTTCCGGATTTTACCGAAGAAGGACTTACCGATGATGTTTTTAAAAAGTATGACAGGATATTTATAACTGCATGTGGAACTGCCATGCATTCAGGGCAGGTAGGAAAAGGACTTATTGAACATCTTGCCCATATTCCTGTTGAAACAGAGATTGCCAGTGAATTTATTTATGGTGAACCTATACTTGATGAAAAAACACTTGTTATTTCTGTATCACAGTCAGGCGAAACAATAGATACCCTTACAGCCGTTCATAAGGCACACGAAGCAGGGGCAGATACACTTGGCATAGTTAATGTTCATGGTACTGCGATAGCAAGAGAAAGTGACTATGTTATATATACAAGCGCAGGTCCTGAAATTGCAGTTGCCAGTACAAAGGCATATACAGTACAGCTTGCCGTATTTTACCTTCTTGCAGCCAAACTTGCACTTGTAAAAGGCAGGATGACCGAGGATAAGTGCAGAAGCTTTATGAAAGAGCTTATGAGTGTTCCGGAGAAGATAAAGAAGGTTATTAAAGACAAGGATAAGGTACATAAACTGGCTACAAGAATAGTTGAAGCTAAAAATGTATTTATGCTTGGCAGAGGCCTTGATTACTATGCCATACTTGAAGGCTCTTTAAAGCTTAAGGAAGTATCCTACATACACAGTGAGGCGCTTCCTGCGGGTGAGATAAAGCATGGAACTATAGCTCTTATTTCGGACGAGACTCCGGTTATACTTTCAGTAACTCAGGATAAGCTTGCCGCAAAGGAAATAAGCAATGCAAAAGAAGTAAAAAGCAGGGGAGCTCTTGTCATACTTCTTATCAAGGATGGCGTTGAACTTGAAAATGAAGATCAGTGGGATGCTGTATACAGGTTGCCTGCAGACAGTGATGAACTTATGATCTTCTCTGTAACAGTTGCACTTCAATTCATAGCATATTTTACGGCACTTGACCTTGGTCTTGATGTAGATAAACCGAGAAACCTTGCAAAGGTTGTCACAGTAGAGTAATTGATAAATGAAGAAATTTATAAAAGCACTTATATATGGAGATTCTATAACAAAGAAGTATCTTTGGGGCGTTCTGGGACTTTCGCTGCTAACAATAGTTTTTATTGTTGCGGCAGCAGCGACGCAGATTCTTGCACTTGGGATTCTCGGCGTATTTGCAGCATTTGCAGATATGCTCTGGATCCAATCTATGACATTGCTTAACATAAAAGTAGCACCAAAGACAAAGGAAGAACGCGAGAAGGAAAAGGAAGAACAGAAGAAGGCAAAGACAACTGCCAAGGCAGAAAAAAAGGCTGAGGCAGAAGAGAAAAAGCGTATCGAGAAGGAAAAAGCTGATAATAAAGGCGCAGGAGATAAAAATAACATGTCGCCTTCAAGCTTTAACTCTATCAAGGATGAGGAAGAACTTGAAAAGCTTCTTACCAAGTACAAGGTGGGAGATAGAAAGCAGGTTGTAATAGATTCCTGTGATTCTTTTGGCGTATATGAAAGCCCTGCATATATATGGAGCGACAGGAGTAATTATTATCTGCTCATAATAGGACAGCCGGAAGGACCTATCAGGTTGAAATTTAACCTGCATGACAACATGAAGCTTTATTACAGCAGAGGAGTAAAATGCTCTCCGGCGGAAGAATACCGTGCATTTAAAAGACCTTCACTGGTTTCTTCGGTTTTCAACATGTTTCTTCCAGACTACTATCAGAAGAGAACTCCACAGGGGATAACATGGAACAAGAATCTGTACAGACTTGGAAAAGATATGTATTTTACAAACAGGTCTGCAAAGAATGTATTTAATACCTTGGGAGCTTCCTTTGAAATGGAAGATGAGGCGACTATCGAGGAGACTCATGGCGGAGAATTTAAACAGGCGTATAAGTTTAATATTCTTTGGCGTGATAACGTCCTTACCGATAAAGAATATCAGGAAAAGATAAATTTCCTTTTAAGCACTCTTGCAAAGAGCAATATCAAGACCGAAGCGTATGAAAAGATACTTGATCAGATGCTTGATTACAACTTTATAACAAGGGAATATGTTGACTATTACCTTAATTACAAGGCTAACTGGGAAACGAAAAAATCGTAAGCTTTTGAGACTGCGTTATACTGCTTAGACAGTATAACGCAGTTCTTGTGTCTTTAAAGACTAAAAATTGTAAGTTCTGTAGTCGCGAGGATACGCTCTCCTATCCTTGACAAAAAGAGTACCGATGTATACAATGTTTATTAACATTAAAATTCGTGCAACAGGTGACTTTTGAGAGGAGAGGACCAATGAACGAGAGGAAGGTATACAACAATCCACAGAATAATCTTCTTCAGTTGGAAGAGCACATGTATCCGCTGGTGGATGTAAAGGATCCTAATGTATTTCACAATCTGTTTCCCTATGAGGAAATTCCTAAGATTGCCTTTAATGACAGGATTGTGCCTCACTGCATGCCAGATGATATCTGGATCACTGACACAACCTTTAGAGACGGGCAGCAGTCGAGAGCTCCATATACATCTGAGCAGATTCTTCATATATATGACCTTTTGCATAAGCTTGGGGGACCAAAGGGTCTTATAAGAGAATCAGAATTTTTCCTTTATGATAAGAAAGACAGGGAAGCGGTTGAAAAGTGCCTTGAAAGAGGATACGACTTTCCAAGAGTTACAGCATGGATCAGAGCCAGAGAGGAAGACTTTGACCTTGTAAAGCAGATGGGTCTTGAAGAAACAGGCGTGCTTGTCTCATGCAGTGACTATCATATTTTTTATAAGATGCACATGACAAGACGACAGGCGATGGACCATTACCTTAAGATGGTAAGAGCTATTCTTGAAAAGGGTATAAGAGCAAGGTGCCATCTTGAGGATATAACAAGGGCAGATATCTACGGCTTTGTTATCCCTTTCTGTCTTGAACTTATGAAGCTTAAGGATGAATATGGCATACCGGTAAAGATAAGAGTTTGCGATACCATGGGATATGGTGTTAATTTTGCCGGTGCCGTTATTCCAAGAAGTGTACAGGGGATTATTTATGGCTTGAGAGTGCATGCAGGCGTGCCAAGTGAATTACTTGAATGGCATGGACACAATGATTTTTATAAGGCAGTTACAAATTCTACTACAGCATGGCTCTATGGTGCAAGTGGAGTAAACTGCTCTCTTTTCGGTATAGGAGAGAGAACCGGCAATACACCGCTTGAGGCGATGGTATTTGAGTATGCCCAGCTTAGAGGAACTCTTGATGGAATGGATACAAGGGTTATCACTGAGCTTGCCAAATACTATGAGAAAGAGATAGGATATGAGATTCCTGAGAGGACGCCTTTCGTCGGCAGGAATTTCAACGTGACAAGGGCCGGCGTACATGCAGATGGACTTCTTAAAAATGAAGAGATATATAATGTATTTAACACGGCAAAGTTCCTTAACAGACCTCCGAGAGTTGCGATTTCAAATACTTCCGGAGTAGCAGGGATAGCTCACTGGATAAACTCATACTATCATGTGCCTGAGGATGAAATGATCGATAAGAAGGCTGATATAGCTGTCAGGATGAAGAAATGGGTCGATGAGCAGTATGAGCATGGCAGAGTTACTGTGATTTCAGATAAGGAACTTGATGGCCTTGTTAGAGAAGAGGCAAAAAAAGAAAAATTAAATCTGGGAACACTTAGATATGGAAATTAAATAAAGTATGCTCCCAAGGATGATGGTGTTTTATGGATAATTGTACTAATTCAGAGATAGGTCAAAGTCTGTCTGACAGATATTCCCTAAGGGGAAGAGTTTTCAATCAGATAAGGGATTCAATCCTTTCGGGTAAATATGCTGAGGGTGAAGAGTTAAGGGAAGTAATCATCGGCAAGGAGCTTGGTGTTTCAAGAACTCCTGTAAGAGAGGCACTAAGGCAGCTTGAACTTGAAGGGCTTGTGTCTATCATCCCTAATAAAGGGGCTTTTGTTACCGGCATAAGCATGAAGGATATTGAGGATATATTTGTTATCAGGTCTTATCTTGAAGGGCTTGCGGCTGCGTGGGCATGTGATCATATAACCGAGGAGCAGCTCTCTGAACTTGAAGAGAACGTATATCTTTCTGAATTTCATGTGGAAAAAGAGCATTATGATCAGGTTGTTGAGCTTGATTCCAAGTTCCATATCATTCTTTATGATTCATGTGGCAGCAGAATGCTTGCAAAGCAGCTGAAAAATTATCATCAGTATGCCGAGCGTGTAAGAACAGTTAATCTTAACGCTAAGGAAAGAGCAAAGCATTCTATGGGAGAGCACAAGGCAATCGTTGGAGCTATAAAGGCAAAGGACAAGGAACTTGCTCAGCAATGTGCGCATGAACATATAGAAGAATCTATAAAGAGAATGCAGTTTGCAGAAGATGCACATATGATATGATAAAAAAGCTGTAGGATATTCCGTCAGCTTTTGCGTTGCAAGATAATTTTTATATTTGTGAATTGTATAGTCTTGCAATTGAAGTATGAAAAGTGATACAGTGTTGGTAGACTTTAGAGTTTAGAGATTAGTAAAACCTCAACCATCGTCTGTCGACGATGGTTGAGGCTACATCGTACCGCTTTGCGGCACGACATTTAGGAGGGTTGTCGTGAATACAGAAAAAATGACGGAAAAGACGATCGATGTCCTGCAAAGTGCAAAGAGCCTTGCGGATGGAAATCATAATCCGAACATTGAACAGGCTCATATCCTGTATGCCCTGATCACGCAGGAAAATGGACTTATAGGTGGGCTTCTTGATAAAATGCAGATATCAAGAACCAACTTTGAGGCTGAAGTTGGGCATGTGATCGATGGATATTCCAAGGTTACAGGAGGTTCGCTTAACAACGGGGGATTTTATGTAAGTCGTGAGGCAGATGAGGCTCTTAATGAAGCTGAAAGTGAAGCCTCTAAAATGAATGATCAGTTTTTATCGGTTGAACATGTTCTGCTTGGGCTTTTGGATAAGCCTGACAGATATATTTCTGACATTTTTAAAAATTTCAACCTGACTAAAGATAGATTTTTAAAGGTACTCATGGAGGTTCGCGGCGACCAGAATGTTACCAGTCAGAATCCGGAGGAGACCTATGATGTACTTAAAAAGTACGGGCAGGACCTTGTTGAAATGGCACGTGCAGGCAAGCTTGATCCTGTTATCGGAAGGGATAACGAGATAAGGGATGCTATCCAGATCCTTTCAAGAAAGAGAAAGAACAATCCTGTGCTTATTGGCGCGCCTGGTGTTGGTAAGACGGCTATAGCAGAGGGGCTTGCCCAACGTATAGTAAATGGAGATGTGCCAAACAGCTTAAAGGACAGGCTGATATTTTCACTGGATCTTGGTGCGCTTGTTGCCGGTGCCAAGTACAGGGGCGAGTTTGAAGAAAGATTCAAGGCTGTTTTAAATGCAGTAAAGAAAAGCGAAGGCAGGATAATTCTCTTTATTGATGAGCTTCATACTATAGTCGGAGCCGGCAGGACAGATGGAGCAATGGATGCCGGCAACCTGCTCAAGCCTATGCTTGCAAGAGGAGAATTGCATTGTATCGGTGCGACAACTCTTGATGAGTATAGAGAGTATATTGAGAAGGACGCTGCTCTTGAAAGACGTTTTCAGCCGGTTGTTGTTGATGAGCCGACAGTGGAAGATACAATATCAATCTTAAGAGGCCTTAAGGAAAGGTATGAGGTCTTCCATGGTGTAAAGATACAGGATCAGGCACTTATTGCCGCGGCTACATTGTCAAACAGGTATATATCGGACAGATTCCTTCCTGATAAGGCAATTGACCTTGTAGACGAAGCATGCGCTCTTGTGCGTACTGAAATGGATTCGATGCCTTCTGAACTTGACGATATAAGAAGAAGGATCCTTCAGCTTGAAATAGAGCAGAATGCCCTTAAAAAAGAGTCTGACAAGCTTGCTATGGAGCATCTTGCCGACATAGAAAAGGAACTTGCTGAACTTAGGAGCAAGTATGATGCCATGAAGGCAAAATGGCAGAATGAAAAAGACTCTATCGGTAAAGTTCAGAAACTCCGCGAGGAGATCGGACAGATCAATACAGAAATAGAAAAAGCTGAACGTGAGTACAATCTTGACAGGGCTTCCGAGTTGAAATACGGAAAACTTCCTTCACTTAAGGCAGAACTTGAAAAAGAGGAAAAGCTTGCAGATGAAAGGAAAGATTTTAACACAGATTCCCTTCTTCGTGACAGGGTTACAGAAGATGAAATCGCCAAGATAGTGGAGAGATGGACAGGTATCCCTGTAGACAGGCTTGTTGAAGGAGAAAGAGACAAGATCCTCCACATGGAAGATATCCTTCACGAAAGAGTTATCGGACAGGATGAGGCTGTAAAGAAGGTCTCCGAAGCTGTAATGAGAAGCAGGGCTGGCATAAAGGACCCGAACAGACCGATAGGATCATTTATGTTCTTAGGACCTACAGGTGTCGGAAAGACAGAACTTGCAAAAGCTCTTGCAAGCTCACTTTTTGATGATGAAAAGAATATGATAAGAATTGACATGACTGAGTATATGGAAAAGTATTCAGTGAGCCGTCTTATCGGAGCGCCTCCTGGATATGTAGGATATGAGGAGGGCGGACAGCTTACAGAAGCAGTGAGACGTAAACCTTATTCAGTTGTTCTCTTTGATGAAATAGAAAAGGCTCATCCGGATGTCTTTAACATCCTTCTTCAGGTATTGGACGATGGACGTGTAACAGATTCACAGGGACGCACTGTTGATTTTAAAAATACTATCATCATACTTACGTCTAATCTCGGTTCACCATACATTCTTGAAGGTATTCAGGATGATGGTGAAATAAGTGAGGATGCAAGAAATCAGGTAGAAGAACTTTTAAAGAAGAGTTTCAGACCGGAGTTTCTTAACAGGCTTGATGAAATCGTGTTCTATAAGCCACTTGCCAAGGAAAATATAGGAAAGATAGTAGATCTTTTGCTTAAAGACCTTAAGAGCAGACTTGCAGACAAGAATCTTTCTCTTGAACTCACAGATTCCGCAAAGGACTATATCATTGACAAGGGTTATGATGTGAATTACGGAGCAAGACCTCTTAAGAGACTTATCCAGAGCGAGGTTGAAACAGCAATTGCAAGAGAGATAATAAGCAAGGACCTTGTGTCCGGAACAAAGCTTGTTGTAGATTACAAGACTTCGGGGCTTAGTGTTTCAGAAGAAAATGTCCCGACTGAAAGCTGAAAGCCCTTGCAGTATTTTCATTTATAAGAGAGAGACACCCTAAATGATCAGGGTCAGATGCATTTTCAGGCATATAGGCATATACCTTATGTTTATAAGAAGTGGCTTCCTTTGCTGTGATAAGGGAGCCGCTTTTTCTTTTGGCAGCCGTTACAAAAAGGATGTCTGAAAGAGCAGCAATAAGGCGGTTCCTTTGTGGAAATGTAAAGGCTGAAGGTTTTGTTGTTGGCGGATATTCGCTTATTACAAGCCCGCTTTCAATGATCTTATCCATTAACTTTATGTGCTCTGACGGGTAGCATATATCCACACTGCATCCAAGAATGGCAATAGTAGGTATTTCCATCTTTATGGCTGCAGTATGAGCATAGGCATCCACGCCCTTTGCAAGACCGGAAATAATAGTGTGACCGCTTTCTGCAAGTTTTTGAGCAAGATTTACTGTGATATCGCGGGCATCACGGGTACATCTTCTTGAACCGACAATACCGGCTGTTTTTGTAAAATAATCTTTCTTAAAATTTCCTTTATAATAAAGAACAACAGGGGAGTCCGGAATATTTTGAAATTTTGAAATACAATTTCCGGAGATTATTGAAATTCCCGCTGCATTGCAATCTTCAAAAATTTTGTAAGCGGGGGCAAGATCCTTTGAATTCAGGATATTGTCTGCTTTTATTCTTCCTATGCCTGAAATTTCCATAAGGCTTTCTGGTGGGGCAAGATAGATATTTTTAGCTGTAATAAATTTTTTGAGAAGAAGCCCTGAAAGCTTCGGACCGATAGAATCTATCTGCGAGAGCCAGATTTTATAAATGATCTCATCATCGTTCAGTCAGACCACCTCCATTGTAAGATTATCGTTGTCAAGGTCGCGCATTGAAAGCGCTTTTTTAATATCACATTCATTTATATTTTCGGAATTTCTAAGGTCCGCGGCGGTCCTTGCAACTGTTAGAAGCTTCCTTATGACTCTGGCACTCCACCCTGCCTTTTTGCTTGCATTGGCAAGAAGGGTCATTGAAGAGGCATCAAGTTTGCAGAATTTGTCAATAAGAGAGCCGGATAATTCGGCATTGCAATTTACGCCAGGGATATCCTTGTAACGTTCCTGCTGTATAGCACGCGCTGCCTCGACCATGGCTCTTAGTTCAGCCGATGACGGAGAGGGCTTGGCATCAGCAAGTTCAAAAAATGAAACGGGATGTACCCATTTTTGAATATCGATCCTGTCCATTAGAGGACCAGAGAGTGAACTTCTGTATTTTTGCACTTCATAATCGGTACAGCGACAGCGCTTATCAGGGTAATAACCGCATGGACAGGGGTTCATAGCCGCTACGAACATGAAACTGCTGGGATAAGTATTTGTGCCATGTACTCGCGAGATAGTGACGTACTTGTCTTCAAGGGGCTGGCGCAGAGCGTCAAGAGTCCTTCGTGAAAATTCAGCTATTTCATCAAGAAAAAGCACACCGTCATGAGACAGGGAAACTTCTCCGGGGATGGCACTTATCCCGCCGCCTATCAGCGCATTTAACGAAGCGTTGTGGTGAGGTGCTCTGAAAGGGCGGTGTGTCATAAGAGAATGATTATCCTTTAAAAGCCCTGCAATGCTGTATATTTTGGTGACTTCCAGTTCTTCTTCCTCTGTCATGGAGGGAAGAATAGAAGGTATCCTCTTTGCTATCATGCTTTTTCCACAGCCCGGAGTTCCTATCATAAGCATATTGTGACCTCCTGCTGCGGCAAGAACTACCGCCTCGACAAGCTCCTCCTGACCTCTTACATCGTAAAAATCCGGCTGTGATTCCCTAATATCGGCTGTTTTTTCGCAGTTTTTGATACTCTCTTCATATTCAGGTATACTTGTTTTTCCTTCTAAAAAGGCAACTGTTTCCCTTAAATTTTTCATTCCATATATATGAATTCCCTTGACAAGTCTTGCTTCGGGAAGATTTTCAAGCGGAACGATCACAGTTTTCATACCTTCTGCCTTGGCTGCTATTACCATTGGAAGAACGCCGCTCACAGGTCTGAGATTTCCGTTTAGGGAAAATTCACCTATAAGGACGTGCTCTGAAAGTGCGTGCGGGCTTATCTGACCTGATTCGGTAAGAAGTGAGATCGCCATTGCAAGGTCGTAGTGAGCACCTCGTTTTTTTAAATTGCCGGGCGCAAGGTTTAGGATTACTTTTTGTGCGGGGATATAAAAGCCGGAAGAACTTACAGCCGCAGTGACGCGGTCGGCAGACTCTTTTACAGCCTGATCCGCAAGACCTATTATAGTCATCATTTCGTGTCCCTTTAAAGCAAGGGCTTCTATTTCTACTTTTACTGCATCCATACCTTGAATACAGTAGCTGATCGCTGTTGATGCCAAAAGATACTCCTTGAAAGTTTAGAATTTTTATCAGAGGCAGCAGATCGCGTGTCTCGGATATAAGAAAGTTTACTGATACGATTATGACATTTAAAAGCGGATATTTCAATTAGACATTCTATACGAATCGAAGACCTTATTTTTGTGCAGTGTATATAAAAGACACATACAATAATTGTAAAGAACTTTTTCTTGACAAATGTATGCTTGAATGTTTTAATGATATTTAACGACTATGAAGGGAAGAAGTAGCCTGTATATGTACCAACAGAGAGTTGCCGGAAGGTGAGAGGCGCAGGAAAGTTGCAGGTGAATACATCCTGGAGTCCCGCACCGAACGGTATCAAGTAGGCTGTGGCGGGTATGCCCGTTATAGCGGTGGAAAGCAAGGCTTTCTGTTGAGGTGAGATTTTTCTCATGAATTAAGGTGGTAACACGGAGCCCATCCCTTCGTCCTTAAAGACAGGGGGTGGGCTATATTATTTACAGGGAGAAAAAATCATGACAACTTACGAAGAGTTAAAGGCAAGAGGCCTTATTGCACAGGTAACGAACGAAGAAGAGATCAGCAAGATGATCAATGAAGGAAAGGCAACTTTCTATATAGGCTTCGATCCTACAGCAGACAGTCTTCATGTCGGTCATTTTATGACACTCTGCCTTATGAAGAGACTACAGATGGCAGGCAATAAACCTATCGCACTTGTTGGCGGTGGTACAGGTATGATCGGTGACCCATCAGGACGTACAGATATGCGTTCTATGATGACAAATGAGCAGATCGATCATAACTGTGAGTGCTTCAAGAAGCAGATGAGCCGCTTCATCGAATTTGGTGAGGATAAGGCACGTATGGTCAATAATGCGGATTGGCTTCGTGATGCAAAATTCATGGATTTCATGAGAGAAGTAGGTGTTCATTTTAACGTGGCAACCATGCTCAGATCCCGTGCTTACGAGAACCGTATGGCAAGAGAAGGCGGACTTACTTTCTTTGAAATGAGTTATATGCTTCTTCAGGCGTATGACTTCTATATGCTTTACAAGAATTACGGATGTAATATGGAGTTCGGCGGTGATGATCAGTGGAGCAATATGCTTGCAGGTACAGAGCTTATAAGGAAAAAGCTCGGCAAGGATGCACATGCAATGACTATCACCCTTCTTCTTAACTCAGAAGGAAAGAAGATGGGAAAGACAGTTGGCGGCGCAGTATGGCTTGATCCGAACAAAACTTCACCATTTGATTTCTACCAGTACTGGAGAAATGTAAATGATGCAGATGTGATAAAGTGCATGAAGATGCTTACATTCCTTCCTCTTGAACAGATCGAGGAGATGGAAACATGGAAGGATGCCAAGGTTAACGAGGCAAAGGAAATCCTTGCATTTGAACTTACAAAGCTTGTTCATGGCGAGGAAGAGGCAAAGAAGGCACAGGAAGGCGCAAGAGCACTTTTTTCTGGAAACGGTAATACTGAAAATATGCCGACATATACTCTTAGCATGGATGATGCAAGAGACGGAGTTTTTGATATAGTTACTATTCTTCATAAGTCGGGACTTGTGGGAACAAGGTCAGACGGAAGACGTGCCGTTGAGCAGGGCGGTGTTTCTGTTGATGGAGAAAAGGTTACAGATTTCAAGGCAACATTTACACCAGATGCAATTAAGGGAGAGGGCATTGTTGTAAAGCGCGGCAAGAAGAAGTTCTGTAAAGTAAATTGCTGATAGTAAGACCAGACCGCAGGTAACAGGTGAAACTGCATCGGGCTGCATGGCAGTACGATATTCCGGGGAGGGCGTATGAAAAGAATTACTAAGAGATTGATCACAATGGCACTTGTAACGGCGGCAGCGATGACGACCATGACGGTCAATGTTTATGCTGATTCTGCTGCGCCCGATGCCTTTGCTTTGTATGATAACGGACATTCGCTTGAAGGTCTTAGCAGTGTTGAGGCATTATTATATAATTCGCTTAAAGCAAAGCTTATTGCTATGGCTAACGGTTCGGGCAAGATCAAGACTAAAAATACGTCTGAAGGCAAGAAAAAATATATTTCAACCCAGGTTATAATAACGGAAAAGGAAGTAAACGGTATCTGGAACCTGAATGGAAAAAACATCAGGACAGTGATAAAGAGACTGATAGATACCTGTCCTTATGCGTTATACTGGTTTAATACTACAGAGGGATATAGCGGGAGCCTTTACGGAGATACGATCACTATAAGTTTTATTGTCGGCAGTGATTATGCAGTGACCGATGGCAATTCTTATTATAAGTATTGCCTTGATCTTAATGCGGTAAAAAGAGCCAAAAAAGCGGTAAGTAATGCAAGAGCCATTGTTGCGGTGAATGCAGGCAAATCTGATTATGAAAAAATGCAGGCATATCTCTTTGCTATTGAAAATGCCAATACATATAATTCAGATGCTGCATTATATATAAATAATACTGTGAAGATAGACCCTTGGTCTTTTGTCAGTATCCTTGACAATGCTCCTGCAACAAATGGTGTCTGTGAGGCATACGCCAAGGCATTTAACCTTTTGTGTGATCTGTCGGATTTCAGCTCGCCTCAGGTGAAATCTTATATCGTTTCAGGAAATACGCCCGGAGCACACATGTGGAATATCGTCACTATGGGCGATGGTAAGAACTACCTTGTGGATGTGACAAACTGTGATGATGCAAGTGTAGGTGCACCGAACAGGCTTTTTCCGGGTCCTGATGGAGTTGTTCCGGTCGGAAGTGTTGCCGGAGGGTACACATTTTATATAGATGAGGCAAATGATGCAAGTTATGCGTACGATGCAGATACGAAGGCACTTTATGGGACCGGAGCTGATTCTGTATTAAATCTTTCAACTACCCGTTATGATCCGTCAACGTCTGGAGTTTTTACAGGAAAAACTACTTTAGAAGATAAGAAAGAAGAAGCGACATCTGACAAAAACAGTGAAACAAGAGCTTCAGAGACAGAAAATAAGGAAGCGGTCAAAGAGGAAGTAAAGGATAACAGCAAGGAAGCTTCCGAAAATGAAGTTAAAGCAAAAAAAAGCAAAACTGTAAAAAAGTCAGAGAAAAATAAGGTTACACTTAAAAAGAACAGCCTTTCTCTTAAAAAAGGAAAGACTTACACAATTGTATTTAGTAAAGAGACGGATAAGTCCATTATAAAAAAGATTACTTACAGTTCTTCTGATAAAAAGATTGCTGATGTTGCTAAAGCAGGCAGGATAAAGGCTGTAAAAAAAGGAACGGCTATAATAAGTGTAAAAGTGAAATTTATTGATAATACAACAAAAACACTTAAAGTAAATGTGAGAGTAACTAAATAGGTAAAAGACGGGACGGGGTAAAAGCCGTCTCGTTTTTTTGAGATATCCTCTTTAACGACTTGATTCTTAAATAAATTTATGGTAAGATGAAAATTTAGGAAATAAGATTTTTATCCTAAATAAAATAATTTAGTTTACTGTAAATTAGGAGAGAAAATGAGTAACATCAATGGATATAAAAAGGTAATATACCAATGCTGCGATAAGCTGGATTCGTTACCTATGATCAATGCTATTCATGAAGCGCTTAAACTATCGATGCCATTTTGTGGTATTGGTTTTGTCTGCTATCTTCTGTCGGGGGCTATGGGCACTGCCGGAGGATATTCAACCGGAAGAGTTGTTGATTTTGCTAAATATATAGTAGCAAGAATCGGAGAAGTTGCATTTATAGCGGTAAGTATTGTTATTACCCTTAGTATAGTAGAAAGATATATTACAGAAAAAGACAGAAATAATCATTTGCTCAGTTCAACGGGAATGGTAACTGCGTTGGTTAATTTTATTATCTTTACCGGTGTTGATGAGACAACAAATAATCTTGGCTTTCTTAGTATGATGGGTGTTCCTGTTGCTATGATATCGGGCATGTTTACAGCAAGGCATCTTTGGGTCATTTACAATAAAATGCCGGCGGTAAAAAACAGAGAGCAAGGTGTTGCTGCAGGTAAAAGGCTGATGCTCAGAGCGGGTCTGCCATCTGCATTGCTTACAGTTGTTATTGCGTTTATTACCGAGATGTTCGTAGAATTTGTTACAGATGGTAAAATGCTTCATGATCTTGTTATCAAGGTATTAAATATAGGGCTTATTTTCGGGAAAAAGCATGTTATCCTGAACGAGGCTTTTTTTGTTGTGTACAGGCATATACTAAATTTGCTCGGAATAAATTCCGAGATGATCTTAGCTAAGATGGAATCGGAACTCATGCCATATAAGATGGCAATAAATGGGATAATTCCTAAGACAAATTTTTTTTCGATCTTAAGTGTTGCTTCGACAGGTATGACGGCTTTTACGCTGGCAGTGGCAATAATGATTTTTTCTGAGCATAGCTATAAGAAGAATTATGCCGCAGCGGGGCTTTTTCCGGCAGTCTGTGCTGTGCCTGAATTTGTAATATATGGATTAAAAATTGTATTAAACCCTATATATGTACTTCCATACATTACAGTTCCTCTCATAAATTATTTTATGTATTATGGAGTGACATCTGCGGGAATAATTGAGGATACTGTTATTGGAGCAAAGAGCAAGCAACTGTTTGTACTGTTAGGCTTTGCGGCAGGCGGGAATGTCCAATTCTTATTTGTAATTGTTCTTATTGTGATAGATGTGCTTATTTTTGCGCCTTTTGTTAAAATGCATGACGAGTATGAGAATTATTACCATGCAAAGCATACTGATGAGATAGTGAGCATTGTAAGGGAATGTTCGAAAATGGGAAGACAGTTTTCTGTAACAAAATTGAATTCTGCCAACTATTTAACAGCCGATTTTCTTATAAATACTTTGAGAAATGCAGTGAAAAATGAGTCTCCGATCACATTATTCTTCCAGCCGATCGTGGACAGTGAAGGAAGAGTTTATGCTGCCGAAGGAACCTTATACTGGAACGCAAACAGAGGTGCAGGGTATGTACTGGCTCCTATGGCATTTTCTTTTGCCGAAGCAGGCGGTTTCCTTAGAGAAATGCTCGAATTCATATTTGATGATGCAGTAAAGAAACTCAGATGGCTGCAGAATGCTAATGTAGAGGTGGCGATAGGCATAAATCTTACGGAAAGATCCTTCATGGTTGATGGTATTGTTGACCTTCTTGATGGGTATGCAGTAAAATATGAGGTAAAGAGAGAACTTATAGCTCTTGAGATTTCAGAAACTGATGCAATGGCTCTTTCTGTGGACAAGTATCAGAAACTGCAGAACTTTAAGAACAGGGGATATAAGATAATTCTGGATTCGTATGGCGGAGGGCATCCTTCATCAAGATATCTGCAGTTCGAGCTGTTTGATGGAATAAAGATAGGCGGAGACCTTGTAAGAGATATAGCAGATCCGGAATTTAGAAAATCAAATGCATTACTTATATCAGGAATTATAGGCATAAGCAAAAAGTTCGGTTTTTTTGTTGCAGCGGAACATATCCAGGATGAGCAGCAGAGAAAAGTGCTTGAGGAACTTGGAGTGAATTATTTTCAGGGACCTGGATTACAGGGACCTATGGATCCAGATACATTTGAAAATTATATGCTTGAAAATATGGTCGCCAACAGAGACTTTGATGTGAATGGCGACGGTCAGGAAAGACAGCAATGAACGAATATGAGACATATATTTTTGACCTTTACGGCACTTTGATAGATGTGCGTACAAACGAATGGTCAGATGCCTTTTGGAAGAAGATGGCAAACCTTTATTCCGGACTTGGCGCAATTTATTCAGACAGGGGCTTTAAGGAAGAATTTAATAAGGTTATAAAAGAACAGGAAGAAAGAATAAAAAAAGAGGAACATATTGATTATCCCGAAGTTGATCTCGGCGAAACTTTTAAGGAGCTTTTGTTTCGTGGAGAGAAAACGGAAAATTTTTTTGAAGAGGGAAACACAGAGTATTATCCGGTGAGAGACCTTACATTGCTTTCTGATAAGGAACTTAGGGCTGTGATACAGGTTATAGGGCAAAGCTTCAGAGTCATAAGCAGGACTAAAATGAAAGCCTACAAGGATACCATCCCTGTTCTTTCCACTCTTAAGAAAAATGGAAAGAAGATTTACCTGCTTTCAAATGCCCAGACCATTTTAACCAGACCTGAAATGAGTTTGTGTGGACTTATGCCATATTTTGACGGAATATATATTTCTTCTGAACAAAGGGTAAAGAAGCCGGATAAGGAGTTTATGGAAAAGCTTATCAGAGAATTTTCCATAAAAAGAGAAACGGCAGTCATGATAGGTAACGATATGGTAGCCGATATGGGAATTGCAGCCAAATGCGGGATCGATGGCATGTTTGTAAACACATTCGGCTGGGATGAAAAAGAGACTAAGCTTCACATGAAGGAAATGTGGAAAGAGACCGGAACAAGGATGAAACCTGTAAGAATGCTTATGGATGGAAGATTAAGAGGTATATTGTGACTTATTTTACTTACTTTTTTTTAGACAAAGAAAAGGATATCATTGTTAATTTATACAGGGATAAGGAGGATCTTTTCTACGAACTTGAGACTCCTAATCATTCGAGCGGTAATCTTATAAAAAACCTTGCTAAACTTTGCGATCTTCCTCTCACTCAAAGAGAGGACGGCCTTTTTGTGATTCGTGGAGAAATACCATGCTATATTGATGGTAACAACGAGGAAGTTTATATATTCAGGCTTGCAGGAACGAAGGTTGCAAATGTATATCCGGATGGCAGGGTTGAAATGAAAGCGTCGATACCGGCTATTTCAAAGATATTTATGAGTCAGACAAAGGACTATACTCTGGATGCGTCAAAGACCATATTCAAGACCTATATTCCTAAAAAGTATAAATTCAGGTCGGATCTTCATACCCACATGAACGCAAACCTTGCTCCGGATATTCTTATCGCATTAGGTATAGCGCATCAGATCAGGTATCCATATTATTATGTAAAAAAACTGGAACTTAAATTAACTGACAGGCAGCTTGAAGAGGTGCTTGCAAGGAGAGAAAAGGTTGCAAAGCAGTTTGTTGACTCGCCTCTTAAGGGAAAGTATCTTGACAGAAGGATAAATGACAACACCTTTATAAATTTTGCTGATCTTATTCTTAATAACCTTGATAACGCAGAGGAAAATATTGTTAAGATAAGGACTTCTCTTACCATCTTGAAGGATGGGCAGGCTGTATTTACCAATCTTGAAAAAACATATCTCTACAGGTATGTTTTCTGCAAGGGAGCCGAGAGTGAGGCAAAGATAAGTCTTCATTCCATTGACATGATCCCTGACAGGGATATAAGGGTATACCTTAAGAAGATGCTTGAAGACAGGGAAAATGTCGATTTTGCAGATAATACTATTTATAAGGACCTTCTTTTGTGGATCGCAAGAAGCTATCAGACTAGAGGTGTAGTATATACCGAGATAAGTGATACTACTCTTGTAAAGAAATATGAATCTCTTCACATGCTTAAAGAGGTCCATGAGGTTATGCCTGCTATTTACAAGGAAACCGGTGTTATGATAAGGTTTCTTGCAGCAATGAGAAGGATTCCGCTTACTATTGTAAAGGATGCGGTCACACCGGCAGATTACCTGAATCAGAATTTGCAGGTATTAAGAGCAGTTGCCTACGATCCTTATGTGGCAGGGTGTGATTTTATCGGTGAAGAGATAAATGACATTATTGAATTGAAACCTCTTTTTAAGGAAATAGTAAAGATAGCAGCAAAAATTCCAGGTTTTGTCATAAGAGTTCATGCAGGTGAAAATGACAGCCTAAAGGATAATATTTCACACAGTATCGAGTGCGTGAGAAATTCTCTTGCGCCGGGGCAGCAGATGCCGCACATGAGAATAGGACACGGTCTTTATACTTATGGGCTGTCTACTAAAAAGGGAAAAAATATTTTAAAGGCTATAAAAGAAAACAATATAGTCCTTGAATTTCAGCTTTCAAGTAATGTAAGACTTAATAACTTAAGCGGGCTTACTGACCATCCTTTAAGACAGTACCTTAAGACAGGCATCATGTGTGTTCAGGGAACAGACGGAGCGGCGCTTTACGGCACAGACTCTATTGATGAGCAGCTCTCTCTTGAAAAGCTTTTGGATCTTACAGAAGAAGACCTTGCAAAGATGAGGGAAGCCGAGGAAAAGGTAATAAGCTATAGCATGGAGGATTATAGTCGTAAAAAGCTTGAGCTTGAAGCCATGCTTAAAGGAAAAGACCTTGAAGATGTTTTTCTTGCTAAAATGGAGGAAGGCGAGGTGAATTACCGCAAGGTTGTTATAAGAACAAATAAGTCTTATGATGCCTATGCCGAGCTGCAGGAAAGGATAGTTGAACTTCCATGGGACAGAGTGCCTGTTGTGCTTTGCGGCGGAAGTTTCAACACGGATAAGAGAATTACAAAAGTTACGGAAGAGGGCAAAAGACAGCTTGAAAGCCTCATGGAAAGTCTTGATCCGGAAGAAGCATTCTTTGTTATAGGGCATAGACTTCAAGGGTATGAAAAATATCTGGTGGAACATAATGATAAGCACTTTCAGATATATTCCTTTGTACCTAAGAAAATAAGCCTTGCGGAAAAGAAGAAACTGCATGAAAGCGGGGTATTTATCAGAGTTTCAACAGAAAGCGAAGGTATGGGCATATACAAGAGCTTTAATTATGAGATTTTTGAAAGAAGACCTTCTGTTTTTGTTGGCTTTGATGGAAATTCTGCTGCTGCCAATCTTATTCAGGAAGCAAGAAACGGAAAGGGTAGTGCCGGCATTTTTATCTGGAAGAGGGCAAGGACCCTGCAAACAAAGGCAAAGTCGATCACAGGTTATGTTCATTGGTTTGATGAGGAAAATGATCTTGGAAAGCTTGTGAAGGAGTATAGAAGTAAATAAGGACTAGCCGACCATGCAATCGCTCTTGCGATGGCAGGCTCTGTGTATTATCAGACAAAGTCTGATAATAAAATAAAGACCACCGTTTGGTGCAATGGATGCAGCATACGGTGGTCTTTTTATGCAAGGTCTTATGAGTTCATTATTGTGTCTATTGCCTCTATACAGGTACTTCTGAAACCGTTCTTTTCTAAAGAGGAAACTCCCTTTATCGTGGTTCCTGCGGGAGAGCAGACAGCATCTTTTAAAATGCCCGGATGTTTTCCGGTATTTAACTGCAAGCTTGCTGAACCCTTTATCATGGCTGATACAAGCCTGTATGCCTGTTCTCTTTTAAGTCCATACTTTACGCCGGCATCCCCGAAGGCTTCTATCATGAGGTCTATAAAGGCAGGTCCGCATCCGGTAAGAGTTCCTGCTATTCCCATGAGTTTTGACGGGATAACTTCAACAAGACCGGAAGCAGAGAAGAGTTTTTTTACAAACTGGAGATCCTTTTCTTCAAGTGAATTTTTTTCTTCAAAAAGGACAACGCCTTCATTTACACACAGCGGAGTGTTGGGCATGATGACCTGAATCCTTGTGTCTGGAAGAAGAGAACTCAAAAAATCATAGTTACAGCCTGCCGCAATTGATACAAGAGCCTTGCCTTTCAGGGTATCAATCGAGTCGCTTATAGCATCTTTTATCTGATACGGCTTGCATGAAAGAATTATAAGGTCTGATCTTTCACAGACTTCTTTATTGGACGAGCAGACTGTAAAGCCAATTTCATCGGCATTTTTTTTAAGCTTTTCTGTATCAGGGGCGTAGGCAAATACTGTTTCTTTTGAAACCGAACCTGAGGCATAAAAGCCCCTAAGGATTGCCTGCCCCATGTTCCCCATTCCTATAAAACCTATTGTTTTTATCTGCATTTGATGCCTCAATCATACATTGCTTCAAGATTGGCTCTTACAGACTTTATGAAGTCTTCTGTGCCAAGTTCGGTAACGTTTCTGCTTGTAGTTATAAGAGCAAGGTCCTTTGTCATTTTACCTGATTCTACAGTTTTTATCGTTGCTTTTCTGAGATTTTCACCAAAAGTTATAAGGTTAGGGAGCTTGTCGAGTTCACCTCTCTTTATAAAAGCACCTGCCCATGCAAATATAGTGGCTATTGAATTGGTTGAGGTAGCCTCTCCATTAAGGTGCTTGTAGTAATGGCGCTGTACAGTTCCATGGGCTGCTTCATATTCCCATGCACCCTTTGGTGATACAAGGACAGAGGTCATCATGGAAAGAGAGCCAAAGGCCGTGGCAAGCATATCACTCATAACGTCACCGTCATAGTTCTTACATGCCCAGATAAAGCCGCCTTCAGAGCGGATAACTCTTGCAACAGCATCATCTATAAGCGTGTAGAAATAGGTTATTCCCGCCTCGCTGAACTTTTTATGGTATTCTTTATCATATATTTCCTGAAAAATATCTTTGAAGGTATGGTCGTATTTTTTTGAAATGGTATCCTTACTTGCAAACCAGAGGTCTTGCTTAAGTTCGAGAGCGTAGTCAAAGCAGGCATGGGCAAAGCTTTCTATTGAGCTGTTCAGGTTGTGCATGCCTTGGATCACACCCGGACCATCAAATTCGTGAATAGTTTCACTTGATTTTGTGCCGTCTTCACCTGTAAAAACAAGTTCTGCCTTGCCCTTGCCAGGTACCTTCATTTCAACCGCCTTATATACATCACCGTAGGCGTGACGGGCAATGGTTATAGGCTTTTTCCATGTGCGGACATAAGGCTCAATGCCCTTTACAAGGATAGGAGCCCTGAAGACGGTGCCGTCCAGGATGGCTCTGATCGTGCCGTTTGGACTTTTCCACATTTCTTTTAGGTCATATTCTTTGACTCTTGCAGCGTTTGGAGTTATAGTGGCGCATTTTACAGCAACACCATATTTAAGAGTGGCATTTGCACTGTCCACTGTGACCTGATCATTGGTCTTGTCCCTATATGGGAGTCCTAAATCGTAGTATTCGCTCTTAAGGTCTACGAAAGGATTTATCAGTTCATCTTTTATCATCTGCCAGATTATTCTGGTCATTTCGTCTCCATCCATTTCAACAAGGGGGGTAGTCATTTGTATTTTTTCCATGCGAATCTCTCCTTTTTCTTAAATCTTTTGTTGTTTATTGTATCATCTGGATATGTCGGATGATATAATTTTAAGTGTAACACATTGAGAATAGATTTGAAAGTTGAAATAACATCTATGCTATATGAGAATAGCAGCAAAAATTTGATTATAAATCTTTTTTTTGGTATCATTGATAGGAAATTTTAAGAAGGGAAAGATGAAAATATGAAAATTCGTAATGCAGAGCGAAAGGATATAGACAAGCTTTTGAAGCTTTTGTCTGAGGTGTTGGAAATCCATGCGCAGATAAGACCGGATATCTTTGTTTCTGGAACGAGTAAGTATACAAGAGAAGAGCTTGAAAGCATGGTAGATGATGCGAACTGCCTTATTTATGTGGCGGCAGATGATAATGATGAGGTAATAGGGTATGCTTTCTGTCTCATAAGGAAACCGCAATTTACCAACAATATGGTGCAGCATTGCAACTTGTTTGTAGACGATCTTTGTGTTGAAGCAGGACATAGAGGACAGCATATAGGTGAAAAGCTTCTTGACTACGTTAAAGCTGAAGCAAGGAGAATGGGGTGCTATGAAGTCACACTTGCTGTCTGGGCAGGAAATGATAGGGCTGAAGGCTTTTATGACAGGATGGGTTTCAAGACAAAAGAGAGGATAATGGAGTATATTTTGTAAATGAACATTGAGCCGATTGCAAAAATATATACTGACTTTGATGATAAATTTGGGATTCCAAGGCAGAGCGGGTTGGTGCCGGAGCTTAGGGCAAAGATTGTATTTGAACCAGCCTACAGAAATCCGGACGCGCTTAAGGGACTAGAGGGTTTCTCATACCTTTGGCTTATATGGGAGTTTTCCAAAACTCATACAGATAGCTTTAAGGCGAGTGTCAGACCGCCAAGGGTTGGCGGAAATGGACACATGGGCGTATTTGCTACAAGAAGCCCCTACAGACCGAATTCTTTGGGCTTATCTTCTGTGAAACTACTAAATGTAGTTACTGGGTCTGATGAAGGACCGATTCTCATAGTCGGGGGAGCGGATATACTTTCAGGGACTCCTATATATGATATAAAGCCATATTTACCTTATGCGGACAGTCATCCGGATGCGCTTTCAGGATTCGCAGGGGAGATAGGCGACTACAGACTTGAGGTTATTTTTGAAAATGAAGGAGAACTTGCAAAACTTCCGCCTGAATTACAGAAATCGTTAATTGGAGTGCTTGCGGAAGACCCTCGCCCTTCCTATCAAAAAGGAGATCAGGAGAGGATATATGGCATATCTTTTGCTGGTTTTGAGGTGAAATTTAAGGTTGTTGACAGACAACTTCAAGTTGTGTCTGTTGAGTGATACAACGTAGCGTAAACGAAATAAATAATTTCGTTTACGCTAAACGTCGCCGAGAATTATTGCTGGATAGAGCAAGCTTTATCCGCAATTATTTTCTTCACTTACTATAAATTCAAGAAAAATTAAGATATATTGTATTTTAAAGAGAACGAGGATGAGTTCATTTTCCCCCTTTACAAATTTTTTTGCCTGTGCTATGCTAATACAAGATATAGTGGTGGAATACTTCTGACTACCACCATATATTGCAAATAGTCAAACTTGATGCTTTTTACATTTAAGTTGTTAGACTATTTATACAGCACAAAAAGGTACTTGACATGGCGCGTTTATGGTGGCTTCAACACCATAAACGACAAAGTAAACTTTTTGAATAGTCAGAAAATTCTAAACTTAAAAAGCCATCTTCAGTGAAGCAGTCAGCAGTCTTTTTTGGAGAGATGTTTTACTGCAGACCATAGTTCTTATGGGTATCTGAGAATCGGGCTTTCAATATTAAAAGGGGTGTGTAGAATTGAAAATCATTAAGCGTAGCGGTAAAGAAGATATCTTTAATGGCGAAAAGATAATTGTTGCCGTGACCAAAGCAAACGCAGAAGTCCCTGAAGATCAGAGACTTTCAGATGAGGAGATCAAAGGAATTGAGGCAAGAGTTGAGCATATCTGCGAGACAGCGGGTAGAGCTCTTTCTGTTGAGGAAATTCAAGACAGCGTTGAAAATGAGATAATGGAGACCGGCAACCATGATGTTGCAAGAAAGTACATTACCTACAGATATAAGCGTGCACTTGTTCGTAAGGCAAATTCTACAGATGACCAGATCCTTTCACTTATCGAACGTGATAACGAAGAGGTTAAACAGGAAAATTCCAATAAGAACCCTGTAGTAAACAGTGTCCAGCGTGATTACATGGCTGGTGAGGTAAGCAAGGACATTTCAAAGAGAATGCTCCTTCCGGAAGATATCGTAAAGGCTCATGACGAGGGTATAATCCATTTCCACGATATGGACTATTATGCTCAGCACATGCACAACTGCTGCCTTGTCAACCTTGAAGACATGCTTCAGAACGGCACTGTGATTTCTGAAACACTTATCGAGCGTCCACATTCATTTGCTACAGCATGCAATATCGCTACTCAGGCTATCGCTCAGATCGCATCCAACCAGTACGGCGGTCAGAGTATCACACTTTCACATCTTGTACCATTTGTACAGGTTTCTCGTGAGAAGTACCGTAAGGCGGTTACAAAAGAGTTTGCCGAGGCAGGACTTGAACTTGATACTGAAAAGATCGATCAGATCGCAGAGATGCGTGTGCGTGATGAGGTAAAGCGCGGTGTTCAGGTTATCCAGTATCAGGTCATAACACTTATGACGACAAACGGACAGGCACCATTTATAACTGTATTCATGTACCTTGACGAAGTGCCTGAAGGGCAGACCAGAGACGACCTTGCAATGGTTATCGAGGAAATGTTAAAGCAGAGAATGCAGGGCGTTAAAAATGAAAAGGGTGTGTGGATCACTCCCGCCTTCCCTAAGCTTATTTATGTACTTGATGAAGATAATATCAGCAAGGACAGCAAGTATTTCTATCTGACAGAACTTGCTGCTGAATGTACAGCAAAGCGTATGGTCCCTGATTACATTTCTGCAAAGATGATGAAGAGGGATAAGGGCGATGTTTACCCATGTATGGGGTGCAGAAGTTTCCTTACACCTGACCGCTTTACAGACAACAGGGTTGGAAATATTGCTTATGCGAAGAATTATGATAAAAAGAAGCATAAGTATTATGGACGTTTCAACCAGGGTGTCGTAACCATAAATCTTGTTGATGTAGCATGTTCAAGTAATGGCGATGAGGAAGAGTTCTGGAAGATCCTTGATGAAAGACTTGAACTCTGTCACAAGGCTTTAAGATGCCGCCACGAGAGACTTCTTGGTACGCCTTCAGATGCTGCTCCTATCCTTTGGCAGTATGGTGCTCTTGCAAGACTTAAGAAGGGCGAGACTATAGACAAGCTTTTATTTGACGGATATTCAACAATTTCACTTGGCTATGCAGGACTTTATGAAATGACGCTTTATATGAAGGGAGTCAGCCATACGGACCCTACCGGAAAGCCATTTGCACTTGCAGTTATGCAGAAGCTTAATGATAAGTGCGCTGAATGGAAGAAGAGCGAGAATATTGATTATTCTGTATACGGCACACCTCTTGAATCAACTACATATAAGTTTGCAAAGTGCTTACAGAAGCGTTTTGGCAAGATCAAGGATGTGACTGACCACAATTATATAACCAATTCTTACCATGTAAATGTAAGAGAGAATATTGATGCGTTTGATAAGCTTGGTTTTGAGTCAGAGTTCCAGAGACTTTCACCGGGCGGTGCTATAAGTTATGTGGAAGTTCCAGCCATGACATCAAACATCCCTGCAGTTATTTCTATAATGCAGTACATTTACGACAATATCATGTATGCGGAACTCAATACAAAGTCTGACTATTGCCAGTGCTGCGGTTACAATGGAGAAATTCAGATAGTTGCGGATGATGATGGAAAGCTTGTATGGGAATGTCCAAACTGCGGCAACAGAGATCAGAACAAGATGAACGTTGCCCGACGTACCTGTGGCTACATTGGAACACAGTTCTGGAATCAGGGTCGTACCCAGGAGATTAAGGACAGAGTCCTTCATACCTCAGAAGCAGTAGTGAATGGTGTAACAACCAAAATAAGACCTATGTAATACGATAAAACCCCTGCCTTTTTCTCAGGCAGGGGTTTATGTGTAAAGACCTTTTGATAGAAAGCAATCAAATTGACATTTTTGAACTTAATATGCTCTGCAAATATACGGTTTGTAGGGCATTTTTATTTTTACACAATAAGCCCATGATAAGCAGCAAAAGACTTTAGCCCTTATCTGTGGTTTACAAATGCCGCCATGTGGTATAAACTTAATATAATTAAAGATGATTATTACAGGAAATGTGGCAGAGGTTTGACCGCAGGAAAGTGAGGCTTAGGTATGAGAGCAGAAAGATCGTGTGGAGGGGTAGTTCTAAGAGAAAATGATGATGGCTGTGAGTGTCTTCTTATAAGGCAGATTGGCGGTGACTGGGGTTTTCCCAAAGGGCATATTGAAAAGGGTGAAAGTGAACTGGAGACAGCCGCAAGGGAGATAAAAGAGGAAACGGGGATAGTTGCTGAACTTGACCCTGAGTTTAAAAGCGAGATAATGTACCATTTGACTCCTAATATAGTAAAAAATGTGGTTTATTTTCTTGGAACTAAGCCACAGGGAGCTGAACGACCTCAGGAAGCAGAGATTATGGAAGTGAAGTGGGCAAAATTAGAAGAGGCAGAGCAGCTTATTACTTATGAACAGGTTAAAAATGTGATGAGAGAAGCGGTGAACTATTATAGAAAGATAAGTATTAAGGGTTGACAGTACAGCTCAATTATTGTATAAAAAATGAAACTAATTTCAAAAAGGAGATTGAGACATGAATGAAAGAACTGCCCTGTCAGCAGAGCACCTTGTGAAAAAGTTCAAGGTTTCGAAAAAGCAGCAGAAGATTAATAAGTCAGATGTAAAGGAAATCACAGCTGTAAATGATCTCTCTGTTGAGCTTAACAAAGGGGAGATTTATTGCCTTCTTGGAACCAACGGTGCAGGAAAGACTACGACACTTCGTATGCTTTCTACGCTCCTACGACCTACTGAGGGTGATATCCACATAGGTGAGGACAGCCTTTGGAAGGATGAGAACAAAAGTCGCAGCAAGATTGGTTTTCTTACGGGCGAGCTTAAGCTTGATGATGCCTATACGCCGGAGTATCTTTTTTCTTATTTTGGCAAGCTCTATAAGCTTTCCGATGAAAAGATAAAAGAAAGAAGAGATGAACTTTTCGCCGAATTTGGCATAGATAAATATGCCGAAGTCATGGTGAAGGACCTTTCAACCGGAATGAAGCAGAAGGTAAGCATTGCTATAGCCCTGATACATGATCCGGAGATAATCATTTTCGACGAGCCTACCAATGGTCTTGATATCATAGCGAGCAGGGAAGTTGTAAATATCCTGAAACAGCAGAAGGAACGCGGAAAGTGCGTTATCGTTTCAACTCATATTTTTGACATCGTCACAAAACTTGCGGACAGAGTTGGCATTATGCACAATGGAAAGCTGCTTGCAAGTGATGAGTATAGTGTGCTTACTGCTGATTGTGATATTGAAGACGCCTTCTTTAAGGCAATCAATGAGTCAAAAGAAGGAGAGAAGGCATGAGCGATATTTTAACCATTGTAAAGAAGGAATTATATAAATACTGGGTAAATAAGAGAACTCTTTTCACAGTTGTTCTTTTTCCGGGTCTTATGATTTACGTTATGTACAGTCTTATGGGAAGCTTTGCGGGCGATGCAATCAAAGGAATGGTCGGCTCTCCGGTGGTATACGCAGTGAATGCACCCCAGACTTATGTTGAGGCGTTTAAGGCATCCGGAATAGAGGTAAGAGAAACCGGAAATAAGGATGAAGCTTTAAATAAAGTCAAGTCGGAGGACAGTTCATCGGCATTTATTTTTGATAAAAGTGATAGAGGTATAAATATCACTGCATATTACGATTCGGAGAAAACGGCATCTGCAGGCGGTCTTTCCACTGCTCAGTCTATAATAACTGATGTCTCTATGCAGATTGCAGGCGTGAATGTGACTGTAGAGGATATAGGTGAAAAGAAGACAAATCCGGGCATGGCGATCATGGTTAAAATGCTTCCTTTCCTTATCCTTATGCTTCTTTTCTCTTCAAGCATGTCACTTGCGGCAGAATCTATTGCGGGTGAACGTGAAAGAGGAACTTTTGCAACACTTATGATGACTCCTGTAAAGAGGACAAGCATTGCATACGGCAAGGTCATTTCTTTAAGTGTAATGGGTATTCTTTCCGGAACAGTGAGTTTTCTTGGTATAGTCCTTTCTATACCGAAACTTATGGCGATGGGAGAAGACGCCGAGCTTAAGATAGAGATTTCACCGGCGGGCTACCTTGTACTTTTTCTTGATGTCATACTTATAGTTTTACTTGTTATGGCAGTGATGGCACTTGTTTCCTGTCTTGCCAAGACCGCAAAGGAAGCGGGAACAATGTTGTCTCCATTTACAATAGTCGGTGCTATGGTAGGAATTTTATCTATACTTGAGAATGGCGCAGCAGTGCCTGTTTACAAGTATTTTATTCCTGTATACAACAATGTTCTTGTCATGACCGGAGCTCTTGATGGGAAAATTGATATTTCAGGGCTTCTTATAACTGCAGGCGTTGATATAGCTGTCACAGTTGCTCTTGTTTTATCAATGGGCAAAATGTTTAAGAGCGAGAAATTTATCTTTTTGAGTTAATGATTTAGTGGAGTTTTTATGCATTACGGACAGATTTTTAAGGCAGATACGGCAAATGGTGTAGGAATGAGAGTAAGCCTCTTTGTCTCAGGTTGTACAAACCATTGCGAAGGGTGTTTTCAGCCTGAAACGTGGGATTTCAACTACGGACTTCCTTACACCAAAGAAACAGAGGATTTAATTGTAAATGAGGTGGCAAAGCCTTTTTATGAGGGTCTTACTGTACTTGGCGGAGAGCCGATGGAGCCGGAAAACCAGGAAGAGGTCATGAAACTTGTAAAAAGGGTAAGAAAAGAAGCACCCGAAAAGACTATATGGATCTATTCGGGTTTTACTTACGAAAAAGATCTTTATAAGGGCTGCCGTAAATACACTGAATTCACAGATGGTATTCTTGATAATATTGATATCATGGTGGATGGAAAATTTGTCCTTGCTCAAAAGAATATCACTTTAAATTTCAGGGGTTCCGAAAATCAGAGGATAATTGATATGAAGGCAACGAGAGAAAAAGGTGAGGTTGTTTTATCCCCTTTGAACGACTGAGAAATCATTGAAACTTACAATAATTGTAATTATTTCACAAAAATCTATTTTTTTCGTTGAAATGCATAATTTAAGAGTTCTAAATTCTACGCATCCGTCAATAGACGGGTGCGTATTTTTATGTTAAGATAATGCCTGTTTGTTACAGGGGTCTGAAAAAGAAATCATTATGAATTAAATCTATGCATAATCCGTTCGGATATTCATTGCAAAGCAGACCTATTCTATAGTTCTTGTTCAAGGAGGATATGATCCATGTATAAAGATGACAGAAAAAATGCGAAAGTCATAAAAAAACTGATGACCGGCGTGCTTGCTTTTGCAGTGGCAGCAGGCAGTATCATAGGGATTCCAAGATTGGGGGCGCGAACGTACGCAGATGAATTTGTACCTGAAAGAACAGCTGTTGTAAAAGCGCCAGACCCAAGGGCTTTTGCAGCAAAATCTTCTGATGAAGCAATTTATAAACCGCAGAACAGCAACCCTACAGGAAAGAGCAACGGTTTTATACTGGGGTATGAAGCGATAAGACAGGGAACTTACAAGACCTTTTTATTACCAGTGGATACATGGTCACCATGGATAGATATTACAGAAGATTTAAAGAAGTTGCCTGTAAGTGCTGTTGAAGGAGATAATACTAAAATTACTTTTAGTGGAATAAAGAGCGCTGTAAATAATCTTGAAAACTCATTTACTGCAAAAGAAAAGGCTTTGAATCCAGATAATAAAATATGGCTTGACACAGGAAAGGGCCTGGTGGACTGGCAGGATGGAAATGCATCGTCCTTTTTTAGAGGCCTTTGCAAAGCTGTTAATGGTGTTAATAATGGGGTTTTTATAAGTGATTTTTCCTACTCGATGTCAGATTATTATGAAAATACAAATGATATGAATAATATTACAATTACTCATATTTATTATATTAATTATCTTGCGAAGGCAGAAGGAAGAAAACCACTGTATGCATATTCCGAAAAAGGTTGGAAAGCGGGAGGTAAGTATGGCTCATTTTCAGCATATCAAAAGCCGTCAACACTCGAATGGATATGCCTTGATCCTAATATGAGAAATAAAAAGGGGGATTATAAATGGATGAATCCAGGTGGCTATGTACTCCCTGCATTTGTTTTTAACGGACGCCCTGTTATGGCTTCGGCAAAGGGGATGGAGACGGGACCGACCATGAAAAGCTTTTCTGACCTTAAAAATGCGGCAGTAACTGTTGTAGACAGTAGCATAAAGTTCTCGGATATCAAAATGAAAAATGCAGTCATAAGAGGGGCAAAAGCAGGAGAAACATATAGTATCCCTTATGACAGTGCAGATGCAGGAACATACATAAGTACTGTAATCTATGATGCAGATGGAAGTGAACTTTTCTATGGAAGACTTGAAAAAGCAAATGAAAAGGGAGGTAGTGCAAAACTTGTAATGCCAGAGCTTCCTGATCCGGAGAGAGACTATACAATGGCTGTTTTTGCAGAGAAAGCAAATGGACTTATTGCGGATAAATGCAGTGAGCCTGTGTATTTTACGATTTCTCATGGTGCATCCGTTAAAGAATTGCAAGAGAGAGCAGATGAACTTTCTGCAAAGATAACAGGCTATGATAAAAAGATAGCAGAGATAAACGAGCAACTTGCCGCAGAAAACAGTTTACATGCTAAGGAAGTAGATGAACTTAATGAGTCTATTAAAACAGGCAATGCGGAACATGCAAAGGAAGTGGATGAGCTTAATAAAAAAAGAGAAGAGATAGAAAAGACTCTGCAGGAAGTAAATTCGCAGATTGCTGCTATAGCTGGAGGAGAAAATATCTCTGGTGAGGAAGGGCTTTCAAGAATAGCCGAGAAAATAGAGAACTTAAAGGGAGAAGTTGCAAGCGAAACTAAGAAGGCAGATGACCTTATGGTTGAGCTTGACAGGGAGAAAAGGAGAGCTGATAAGGCAGAAAACGATTATACAAGGGAAAAGGATAGAGCAGATAAGGCAGAAAGCAATCTTGAAAGAGTGGAAAAGGAAGCAACTGACAGGGCTTTAAAGGCAGATGAAAAGATTGCTGCTCTTAAAATGGAACTTGAAGGACTGAATAACAGGATAACAGAAATAAGCGGAAAGCTTAAAGAGTCAGAGAAGACCATTACTGAGGTAAATGAGAAATTTGATGCTGTAGCTAAAGAAAATGATGGACTTAGAGGTGAAAATGAGAAGCTTTCCGAAGAAACCTCTAAAAAGAGTGATATTATAAAAGAAAAGGAGGCTGCTTTAAATGAACTTGCGGCCTTAAAGCAAAGTCTTGAAAATGATAAGGCGGAGAATGCAAAGAAAATTGAAGAACTTGACAGTACAAGAAAGAAAATAGCTGCTGAATTGGAGACGATAACCCGCAAACTATCTGAAAATGGCGGAAAAGGCAGCGCTTCGGGCAGTAATGATGTAAAAAGTGATATTGCCGGTGAAGAGGGATTAAGCTATATAGAAAAAAGAGTAGACGAACTGCTCAAGAAGACACAGGAAAAAACTGAGGAAGCCAATGAGCTTGGAAAAAGTGTTGAGAATTTCAACAAGACGATTGATGATCTTAGAAAAACACTAAAAAATGCCGGTATTGAAGGTGATGATATAACTGAAGCGGTCAATAAACTTGTTGAAGAAAGAAATAAAGCAAAGGATGAAAAGATAGCAAATGCAGATAATGATAAGGAGATCCTTGCTATTCGCGAAAAATATCAGCAGGAAGTATCAAAACTGAATGAAACGGTGGCAAGACTCAATAAGGAGCTTATTGAAGAAAGAAACAAAAATTCAATACTAAGAGCTGATATTGCAGGAAATAACGCCAGCACTGGAGCGATAAAGAATGCAAATGAGATGCTTGCTAAGGACAATAAGACTTTAAATGAAGGAAACAAGACTCTTGCTTTAAAAAATTCGGAACTTGAAAATAACAATAAGGCATTAAAAGAAAAGAACGAAGGTCTTGAGAACACCAACAGGGAACTTGCAGAGAAAAACAGCAAACTTATAAGCGACAACAGGACGCTTTCTGAAAAATGTTCTAATGATACAGACACAAGGGATAAACTTACAAAAGACAATAAGCAGCTAGTGAAGGAAAATAGGGAATACAGATCTTCACTGAAGGCAGTTCAGAAGCAATATAAGCTTTTGAAGCAAAAGGTAGGGAAGTTAGACAATAAGAATAAGAGTTTTGCGGCAGAGAATAAGGCTTTAAGGAAGAGACTTGCGGTCGCAGAAAAGAAAAATAATATCAGAGAAAAAAAGCCCAGTGTGAAAGAAGTGGTGAAGTATGTCACCGTTCCTTCTTCTGTCACCTATGATACAGCCCCAAAAGAAAACCTGATAACAGGTAAGATGGCTACGATAAAGGATGATGCTGTGTCTGTTGCTGAAAATGAAGCAGGCAAGTCTTCTGAAAAGAATGTAAGTACAGTATCAGCAAAAACTGATAGTAAGAGCACAGAAGACGTTATTTCTGAAAAGGAGACAGACCTTGACAGGGAGAATCCTGTGGCAGAGACAGCAACCTATTATGATTATGATGCGATGCCGGAATCTGGCAATTATGACGAAGATGAATACATAGTTAAAGATGAAAATACAAGTGAAAGCGCCATAAATGCAGGAGAGAATGCAAGTCCTTCGGGTATAGAGGGGAAAGGAAACTACACTGATGAAAATGGAGAAGTGATTCCGGTTGATTTTGAGGATGATACTGCAAATGCTTCTGAAAGAGAGATGAGCAGAGGTGTAGATACGGTAACTGTATTTATGATAATTCTTCTTATGCTTATCTTTGTATGCTGTGTTTTAGCAATAATAAGGCTGTTGAATGGAAATAAGAATAAGAGCAATAAGTCCGGCAGAAGGTAAAAGAGGAACTCTATGAATGGTGTATTTGGAAAGGATGAAAGACATAAGACAATAGCAACATTACTGATTTTAATACTGCTATGCTTAGGCATAGCACTTAAATACAGAATTTCTGCTGATACACATCTGCTTTTGCTCTTTACGATCATGATTTTTGAAATCGGAGTTGTTGACAGGAAATATATGGTCATACCGGATAAGCTTTGCATTATGATATTTATTCTGGGCATAATAAGGAATTTTATGAATCTCAGGCTTATTAAAGAAAGCCTGTCTGCTGTGTGTGTTTTCGGCGTTATTTTTACTGCTATATATCTTCTAACCAAAGGAACCATGATAGGCGGCGGAGACGTGAAGTTTGTTTCTGCTGTTGGGCTTTTTATCGGGTTTTCAAGGCTTACAGAGGCTTTAATGCTTGGATGTGTGATCTGTATTGTAGTCTGTCTGGTTGAAATATGCTGCTATCGTAAAAAAAGACCCTTTGCCTTTGGTCCGTATATTGCGACAGGTATTTATCTTGCTTTGTTAATGTAGCTTAAATTCGTTGACGCGGGTGAACAAGTGTATTATACTTTACATTAAGAGCATGATTGTTATTGTAGTTGTTAAAGTTATTCAGTCCAAAACTATGAATCCGGGGTGGCATTATGGAAAAGAGAAAGTATAAGAGAATACCTGTAAAGCTTGATCTTGAGATATCATCTCTCTTCAGGCAGGACAATGAACAGATAGCAAATGTTGATGCACCGATTGATGTTATCAATATATCAAGAGGCGGGATTGGCTTTATAAGCAACAGGGAACTTCCAATCGGTTTTTATTTCAACGCAAGGATACAGCTTAATAATGATGATGCGGAATCAGCTTTCTACTGTGTAGTGGAGATAATAAGACGACAGCCGGCAGAAGGCGGCAGGATAGAGTATGGATGCCAGCTTATAGGCTTTCCGCCAGTGCTCAATTATATATTTGATGATCTTGAAAAGGCAGGAGCAGTTTAAATGTGAGACCCGGAACATCGCTTTAATACGGTGTTCCGGGGTTTTGACTTTAAGGAGGTTTTTATGCCTATTGACATACGCAGGATCAATTCGGGACAGAATAATCTTAATGGAAATCAGCCATCTATAGATACAGGCAGGACTGAGGAAGTATCAAGGACTCAGGGAACTTCCTCATCCAGTGTAAATTATGGGGCTTTAAAAGAAGGGCAGGTTTTCAGTGGTCAGGTGACAAATATAACTCCGGACAGGGTCACTATTGAGCTTAAAGGGGGAGAAACTCTCGAGGCAAGATATGATTCAAAAAGTGAACTGGTCATAGGAGATGGTGCGAGATTCAAGGTTATAAGCAATGATAATGGAACTATCGTGCTTAAGGCAATGAACAGTTCGAGCAGCATTGACTCGGCAGTTTTAAAGGCACTTGAAGCCAACGATATGCCTTATACTGAGAGAAATGAGGAGCTGATATCTTCACTCTTGAAGAATGAATTTCCGGTTAACAAGCAGATGGTTAACAAGATCCTTACCCAGTCACTTATGAATCCGGATATTTCGCTTAAGAACCTTGTTACAATGAACAAAATGGGACTTCCTATAGAACCGGAAACAACAAGGATGTTTGAAAATTATTCAAATGCCAACGGTGATATAACTCCGGTCGTAAAAGATACTTTTAATGATATGTTGTCCATGATAGATGGCTTGCTCTCGGATGGGTATACAGATGAGGCTTCTGCATTCGCCGGACAGACGTTGGATATACTTAATATCGGAGAAGGCGGAAGTACAGATTTTTTAAATATTCTTGAAGATGGAAGCGTTATATCTGAAGGTGAGATTACAACGCCTGACAACTTAAGGGAATTTCTTTCAGAGGTATTTTCAAAGGAAGAGGCAGGAGAAGAGGCTTTATTATTTCTTAGAGACAATGTAACAGGTGAGAATGAGGGAAGACTTGAAGAAAAACCTGCTTTAAAAGAAGGAGAAGCAAACAGCGCAAATGTTCTGTCTACTGGGGAGGAGAATGCGGGAATTCCTATAACAGGAGATACCAGGCTTGCCAAGGTGTTTACAGATGTAGAACGTCTGGAGATTTTTTCTCTTTTTGAAAATTCTGATAATGCAGATGCCGGTGAACTTCAGAAATTGCTTAAAGGGTCTATTAGCATGGAGGATTTCACGGAACTTCTAAAGACTCTACCTGACGAAGCAAAGAAATCTGAGCTGCCTGAAACATTGAAAAACTTTGCAAAGAATGTTTCAACAAGCTTTACTGAAAATGAGAATTTAAGGGAAATAATGCCTAAGGAGGCAACGCTTGCCGGTGAAGCAGATGCTTTAAGCAATCTCCTTAAGAGCGGAAAGCTCACAAAAGACCAGATAAGCGGGGTTCTTCACTCAAAGGATTTTACAAGAACTCTTAAGGCTTTGCTGTATTCTGATTGGACACTGGCGCCTGAAGAATTAAATAAAAATGCTATAAAAGAGCTGTATGACAGGGTTCAGAGACAGAGTTTAGCTATAGAGACGGCAGCAGGCAAGGCTGTTGCAAGCGGCTTGCTTGATAATAATGCATTGAAACAGGATATGGGGAACATGAACCAGAATCTTAATTTCATGCATATGTTAAACAACCTTATGACTTATGCCCAGCTTCCTGTGCGTATGACGGGACAGACTGCCGCAGGCGACCTGTATGTATATCATAACAGGCACAGAGGTAGACAAAATCTGTCGGAAGGGGTGTCCTGTCTTCTTCATCTTGATCTGAGCCACCTTGGGGCAATGAATGTAAGGATAGAGATGAAGGGGGTGAATGTCACCTCTAAGTTTTATCTGGATGACAAGGAGAGTGCAGATCTTATAGCGTCGCATCTTCATGAACTTGATGAGATCATATCAAAGCATGGCTTTGTTGCAAGCAGTTCTGTTGTTAAAAAGAATGACAGAAATGATGTTTTTGCAAGGGAGGGTGGTCAGGCAGATTTTATCAAGGATTTTGTAGAAAGGGAAATGCCGGAAGGCAGATTTACAAGATACACTTTTGATATGCGTGCATAGGGATACTTGGGGAGCATTGGAAAGGATGAAGGATACCCCATGCATGTAAAATCGCTTTCAGCGATGCATGGGGCTGCGAGGCATCCCTACGGGATGTCTCAGGTCTTGACCAGACGAAAACACCTTGCTATAATTAAAAACTGAGTGTGTCATTCAAATTTTAATAAATAAAGGACTTAAAATGAGCGAGAAGAGAGAATACGATCCAAATGTGATCGAGCCAAAATGGCAGAAATACTGGGAAGACAATAAAACATTCAAGACAGATGTCTGGGATTTTTCAAAGCCTAAATATTATGTGCTTGATATGTTTCCTTATCCGTCAGGAGTAGGTCTTCATGCAGGACATCCTGAAGGCTATACTGCTACCGATATAACAGCGCGTATGAAGAGAATGCAGGGATACAATGTTCTTCATCCTATGGGATATGATTCCTTTGGACTTCCTGCAGAGCAGTTTGCTGTTCAGACAGGGCATCATCCTGCAGAATTTACAGATAAAAATATACAGACATTTACAGCACAGTTAAAGGAGCTTGGCTTTGACTATGACTGGTCAAAGCTTATAAAGACTTCTGACCCGAATTTTTACCATTGGACACAGTGGATCTTTAAACAGCTCTATCTTGCAGGCTATGCAAAATATGTTGATATGCCTGTAAACTGGTGCGAAGAATTAGGTACAGTTCTTTCAAATGATGAAGTTATAGATGGCAAGAGTGAACGCGGCGGTTATCCTGTAGTCCGCAAGAATATGAAACAGTGGGTTATCGATCAGCCAGCTTTTGCAGAGGAACTCTTAAAGGGTCTTGATGAGATCGACTGGCCTGAATCAACAAAGGAAATGCAGCGCCACTGGATCGGTAAGAGTGAAGGCGTTGAGGTTGATTTCAACATTGTTGGCGGCGGAAAGTTTACCATATTTACAACCTGTATCGAGACGATCTTTGGTATTACATTTATGGTTCTTGCACCTGATGGAGATTTGGTTAAGGAACTCATGCCTCGCATACAGAATAAGGACGAGGTAAATGCGTATATTGCAGAGACCGCAAAGAAGAATGATATGGACCGTACTGAACTTAACAAGGGTAAGTCCGGCTGTCCTCTTGAAGGAATCTATGCAGTGCATCCTCTTACAGGAAAGGAAGTTCCTGTATATATCGGCGATTTCGTTCTTGCAAGCTACGGTACAGGCGCAGTTATGGCAGTTCCTACACATGACCAGAGAGATTTTGAATACTCCGAAGCACATAATATAGAGCGTATTCAGGTTATAGATGGAGAGGGCGTCGATGTAAGCAAGAGTGCTTTTGAGAAGCAGGATTATCTTAAAAATCCGGAAAAATTCCATCTTATAAATTCAGGTGATTTTGATGGTCTTGATATAACCGAGGCAAAGAAGGCAATCACGGATAAGCTTGTTGAAATGGGTATCGGCCGCAGAAAAGTTAATTATCATTTTAGAGATTGGATATTTGCAAGGCAGAGATATTGGGGTGAACCGGTTCCTATGGTTCACACAGAAAGCGGTGAGATACACCCACTTGATGATGATGAACTTCCTCTTGAACTTCCTGTTCTTGAAGATTATAAGGGCAAGAACGGCAAGGCACCTCTAGAAAATGCCGAAGAATGGAAACATTATGATAAAAATGGCGTGAAGGGGATTCGTGAAACAAGCACAATGCCTGGTTCAGCAGGTTCTTCATGGTATTACTTAAGATATATCGATCCGGATAATCAGAATGAACTCGCAGACAAGAAGCTTCTTGAGCACTGGATGCCGGTCGATCTTTATATCGGTGGACCAGAGCATGCTGTAGGACATCTTATGTATTCAAGGATATGGAATCGTTTCCTTTATGATAAGGGAATTTCACCTGTAAAGGAACCTTTTAAGAAACTTGTACATCAGGGCATGATCCTTGGAAGCAACGGAATCAAGATGGGTAAGCGTTTTCCTGAATTTGTTGTAAATCCTTCTGATATAGTAAAGAAGTACGGTGCAGATACTTTAAGGCTTTATGAAATGTTCATGGGTCCTCTTGAAGCCAGTAAGCCATGGAGTGATCAGGGTGTTGAAGGCGCAAGAAAATTCATAAACAGAGTATGGAATTACCTTACTGATATGGAATTTGTAAGTGATGCAGAAGGTAAGGAAGAACTTGAGAAGGTCTACAATGAGACTGTAAAGAAGGTAACAGAGGATTTTGAAGTCCTTGGATTTAATACAGCTATAAGCCAGATGATGATTTTTATAAATGCAGCTGTAAAAGCAGGACATTGTCCTCGTGAGTATGCAGAAGGCTTTATTAAGCTTCTTAATCCTGTCTGCCCTCATATTACGGAAGAAATGTGGCAGATGTACGGTCACAATGAGAGCATTGCTTACGAAAAATGGCCTGAATATGATGAAGAAGCTCTTAAATCTGATACAGTTGAAATAGGTGTTCAGGTTAAGGGAAAGGCAAGAGGTGTTATTGAGATCAGTGTTGATGCTGACGAAGAAACAGCTGTTGCAGAGGCAAGAAAAATCCCTTCAGTAGAAAAGGCTATTGATGGCAAGGAAATCAGAAAAGTCATTTTCATAAAGGGCAAGATATTAAATATAGTAGTATAAACTTTAAGCGTCACTGCATAGCAGTGGCGCTTATTAAAACAGGATAATACTGATTATTGCAGCAAAGGAATATACATGGCAGATTTAAGATTTGAATTTACAGATGCAATCCGTGATCTTGTAGAACAGGCAGCTATCAATGGAAATAAGCTTAATGTTTCGGATGTTGATGATTATTTCTATGATATGAACATGACAAAAGACCATCTTTCGCATATATATGCCTATCTTTTGGCATCCGGGATCAAAATTGATGGTCTTCTTGAAACGGATGATATCTTAAAAGAGAAGATTGCATTTATGGATGCGGCAAAAGACCAGCTCGAAGCGGCAGCTTTCAACGGGATAAAAGATGGTGCCCGTGACAGGAAAGAGGAGAGAGCAAAGAGTGAAGCCGGTGATGATACTAAGATTGTAAAACTTTTTAGAGAAGAGCTTGGAGCTATAAAGAAACTTTCTCCTTCAGAAGAAAGAAGGATGATCGATAATATTGTTGCAAATGAAGGGGATGTGGCTTTAAGAAATTCTTATATAGAAAGAAAACTGCATGATGTTGTAAGGATAGCAGAAGAATACAATGTATACGGCGAGTATCTTGAGGAACTTATTGAAGAGGGAAATGTAGGACTTACTCTTGCTGTCATGGAAACAGAAGAATTAAAAGTTGCAGAAGACCCTGTAGCTTTTATTGAAAGTAAGATTGCAGATGCGATGCAGGAGTATATTGATAACGAGCTTACCAGTGAAGATCAGGGAAATGCCATGGCTGCAAAGGTTAATTTTATTTCTGATGCGGCAAAAAAGTGGAAAGAAGAAAATGGAGATTCACCAAGTCTTGAACAGCTGGCAGGCTATACCAACTTGACAGTTGATGAATTAACTGATATTATAAACTTAGCTTCTGATAAACTAAAGACTGATAAGTGATACTTATAAGTAATGCTTATAAGGTTGTTTCAAGTCACTGAATTGTGTCATGTCTTATGATGCGAGGATAAATGCGTTTCAGCCAATCAAGCAGAGGCGAAGGAGATAATTATGTCAGATACAGATCGTTACATCAGCCCTTTAGGTGAGCGTTATGCCAGCCGTGAAATGCAGTTCATTTTTTCTGAGGACAAGAAGTTCCGTACATGGAGAAGACTTTGGATCGCCCTTGCGGAGAGTGAAAAAGAACTCGGACTTAATATTACAGATGAGCAGATAGAAGAGCTTAAAGCTCATAAAGATGATGTCAATTATGAGGATGCAAGAGAGAGAGAGAAGAAAGTCCGCCATGATGTTATGAGTCATGTGTACGCATACGGACTTCAGTGCCCTAATGCCAAGGGTATCATTCATCTTGGTGCAACCAGCTGTTATGTAGGAGACAATACCGATATCATAATCATGACAGATGGTCTTAAACTTATAAGAAAGAAACTTCTTAATGTAATGAATGAGCTTGCAAAGTTTGCAGATGCCAATAAGAATCTTCCAACGCTTGCATTTACTCATTTTCAGCCGGCTCAACCTACTACAGTAGGAAAGAGAGCGGCTCTCTGGCTTCAGGATCTTTACCTTGATTATCAGGATGTTACTTATATTCTTGATAATATGAAGCTTTTGGGCAGCAAGGGAACTACAGGAACTCAGGCAAGCTTTATGGAGCTTTTTGATGGTGATGAGGAGAAAGTAAAGAAAGTAGATGAACTTATTGCCGAAAAGATGGGATTTTCAGGCTGTCTTCCTGTTTCGGGTCAGACTTATACAAGAAAGATAGATACAAGAGTAGTCAATGTTCTTGCAGGAATAGCTGCCAGTGCTACCAAATTTTCAAATGATATCCGTCTTCTTCAGCATCTTAAGGAAATAGAAGAGCCATTTGAAAAAAATCAGATTGGATCTTCTGCTATGGCATACAAGAGAAATCCTATGAGATCCGAGCGCATAGCTTCGCTTGCGAGATATGTGATGGTGGATGCACTGAATCCGGCAATTACCAGTGCCACACAGTGGTTTGAAAGAACTCTTGATGATTCTGCAAACAAGAGACTTTCTGTACCGGAGGCTTTTCTTGCTGTAGATGGCATACTTGACCTTTATCTTAATGTTGTTGATGGCCTTGTTATTTATCCAAAGGTTATTGAAAAGCGTCTTATGTCAGAGCTTCCATTTATGGCTACAGAAAATATCATGATGGATGCTGTTAAGCGTGGCGGTGACAGACAGGAACTTCATGAGAAGATAAGAGTGCTTTCAATGGAAGCAGGTAAAAATGTGAAGGAAAAGGGTCTTGAAAATAATCTTCTTGAACTTATAGCGGCTGAACCTGCATTTGGTGTTACCTTTGAGGAATTAAAAGAGCACATGGATCCTCATAAATATACCGGCAGAGCGGCAAGTCAGGTTACAGATTTTCTTAATGAGGATATCTTACCTTTACTTGAAGCCAATAAAGAGGAACTTGGTCTTTCGGCTGAGATAAATGTATAAACAAAGAAATGAGATAGCACGATGTGCTATCTCATTTTTTTAATGTAAGGAATATATTTTGCTTGCCGGATTCTTCGGGAGCTATTTCGTCATAAGAATATTCGTCAATAACGTATCCGTCTTTACCCTTTCTCTTGTTTCTGTATAAATTGACATCTGCATCGCGCAAGAGGTCCCATGACCTTATATCCCCGTCCGGAACCAGATATGAAATACCCTGTGATATGGTAATTGTCTTTTGGTTTGGCGAACCGGTATGAGGAATACAAAGATCCTTGACAGCATCCTGCAGCTTTTTAGCAAATTCCTCTATCTCAGTCACACTCATATCTGTAAGCAATACGATAAATTCATCACCGCCGTATCTTGCGGGATAAATATTGACACTTGAAAAGGATTTGAGACAAGTAGCAATTTTAGTGAGGCATGTATTGCCCTTTAAATGACCGTAAGTATCGTTGTAGCTTTTAAAATTGTCAAGATCGAAGAAATCAACTCCAATGAGCTTTTTGTTTTTGTAGGCATAATTAAATTTTTCTTCAAAAGTAGCATTAAAACCGAATCTGTTTGCTATACCTGTAAGCTCATCGGTACTTGCCTTTACTTTAAGACGTTCATTTTCAAGTATGAGTTCGCCCTGCTTGTGCTTTATATTTTCAAAAGAAAGGCGGAAATCAAGGGCTGCAAGTTCATTTGCTCTGTTAGTTTCCAGCGCAAGCTGCTCATATTCATATAAACGCTTTAATGCAGGGTAGAGATTATCTATATCATTTATTTCATTGTAATATCTGCACAGAATCTTGGTAAGAAAAAGGTTCTGAGAATCGATATTCATAGGCTCTATAATTTCTTTGAAGATATCGTAAGCGCGGATAAAATCCTCATATCTTCCAGTGACAAGAAGAAAACGCAAAAAGGACTGAAAATCATCACTGGAAAGCAGTGGGGCGGTGCAATTGCTGATATAGTCTATTTCGTAATCTATATATTGCTTTGCCTTCTCCATATCTTTTACTTTATCGTAGTATTTTGCAAGAAAAAGATAGGTTGAAGCATTGACAAAATCATTTTTATGAGGTAGTGAAGACAGCTCGTTTGCAATCGGCGCAGCTTCATCTAAATTTCCGGTTTCAATCAAACATGAACCAAGAGAAGACTTATCGAGAATAAGTATCTGTCTTGTTTCTGCATCATCTATATCAGTAAGGAGTTCTATGCTTTGCCTGAAAAAATCTTCTGCAGTGGCATATCCTTCTGTATTGACAAGGAGAGAACCGATATTTGAAAAAAGTTTACCCTCATATATCGGCATGTTGTAACGTCTGCTTGCCTCAATCCCGTCGGAAAGATGGTCGAGCGCCAGAGGGTAATTGCCCTTTATTGTGAAGAGACTCCCAAGTATGGTGTATATCATAACTGAAAGATACTCTGCATCATCTTCTAATCGGCATAGTAGCTGTTTGAAATCATTTATACTCTGTTCGATAGCCCCTTCAGTTGCCTGTACTTTTAATCGTTCGATGATTTTACAGGCTTCTTTGGAGTTGTAAAGCTTTTCTTCGAGCAACGAAGGCCTCCCCTCTTTATAAGCTTATCAGTGGTCAGTTCAAAATAGGCTGACACCATTTCTATATTTCCTCTGCAGATTTCCTTCACGTCATAGAGAGACTGGTCTGCAGCATAAAGGTAATCCCATGACCGGTTGCGCGGCTCAGGTATTGAATTTCTGACTCCCTGTGATACCGAAAGAGTACCTGAACTTGTGGCGTAGTGAGTTATGCCACAGCTTCTTACAGCTGTACGCAACTTTTCACAGACAGATAATATTTCAGAATCTGACATATCCACAAACAACATTATAAATTCATCGCCGCCATAGCGCCCGCAGAATATTTTTTCACTGCTGAAGGAATTCATAGCTGCTGCAACCGCCTTGAGAGCGGAATCACCATTCTGATGACCATACCTGTCATTGAATTGCTTGAAATAGTCTACATCAATTATAGAAAGTCCAAGATTCAATTTCTTCTCATAGCAATATTCTATCTTCAATTCAAGAATGTCCTGCATTTTAGAATAGTTGTATAAGCCGGTTAATGAGTCAGTCTCTGATTCAATAGTCAGAGCGTCAATTGATTCCTTTATTCTTTTGCTGTTGTTTGACAGCAGATTCATGCGTATACGGTATTTTACAGCATACTGGTTTAAAAGCCTTAAGGTAGAATCTCTTGTTTGTATATATTTGTAGTAATCAAACAGGGCTGAATCATATTCATTGGTGAGCCCGTTTTTCTGATAGTACATAAGCTTAAAAGGCATAACAGGAAGCATGGCTGATGAAATGATATCCTTTGCAAGAGTAGTCTCACAATATTCTATCAGATGGATCATTTCATCATATTCATCGATTGCCATCAGTATTGCACAGAGTTCAGGCATGTAATCTATCAGGTGATAGGAAACGCGTGAAGAAAGTATTGTTTTTGTAAAGCTTTCAAGTGCAGGACGAAAAGCCGGATCTCTGGTTCTCTGAAGGTAGGTCAGTGTAACAAATTGAAGATTCAAAGAAGCTATCGAATAGGTGGACTTTTCTTCAAATTTCCTTGCTGCTAAAATTAAAGAATAAGCATCGCTAGGCTTGTTCTGATTTATAAGACAGTTAGCCTTTGAAGAAAGGATCCTCGCTCTGAATGCCCCGTCTGATATAAGTGAACCTTCCTGATCCGCAAGATCTGCTGTACAGAGGTCAAGGTTTTTTAAGGAAAGGTCGTAAAGAGACTCTGCCTTTTTGTATGCGCCAAGCCTTGCATACATATCACCGGTACTTTCATAAATATGAGAAAGAGTTGCCATAAGACCATGTTTTAAGCAAAGCTCAGATGCTTCTACAGCATTTTCAACTGCAAGACTGAGACTGCCCTGAACGCTTGATATGTTGGCAAAGTGTTCGAGCGTTGTGGCTAAGAGGCGATATAGGTTATTTTCTTTTAGAAGCCTGACTGTTTCATAGTGCATATCAATAAGCGAAGAGACCTTTCCCTTCGCAAAGTAGCACTCCTCAAGATAGCACATTGCATGTGCAAGCAGTTCAGAATCCCCGTTTTTTTCAGCTATGGCTTTTTCCTTAAGACATAGCTCTTCACAGCGGGAATTGATAGAATTATATTCCGAGACGGGCAGTCCTTTGTAATAGATCGCACGTCGACTGTTTTCTATTTCTTTCATCAATGTCTTTACATTGATATCGCAATTTTCACTACTGGTCATCATGATGATTTAATATAAGAATATATTCCTTCTGGTTATACCAAAAAAAGAAAAGATAAAACCTATTTTGCTTTTTCTTTGAAAACAGGGCATTTCAACCATGTGTTCAAAATGCTTTTTATTTATTATATAGTAAAAATAACGTATTATCAATAGTAAAAAGTCAAATTTGTAATTACTCTTATGTTGAAAAATTATCCTCATTGGGATATTATTGGACAAAAGAAAAAGAGACAGGAGGTTATTATGGGAAAATATAATATAACACTTATTCCTGGAGATGGAATCGGACCTGAAATAGTAGGGGAGGCTGTTAAGATACTTGACGCAGTTTCGGCGAAATATTCGGTCGGTTTCAATTATACAAAGATCCTTATGGGCGGGTGCTCTATAGATGAATATGGAGTTCCGCTTACGGATGAGGCACTTGAAACAGCAAAAAAATCTGATGCGGTACTGCTTGGTGCGGTAGGTGGAAATACAGATACATCACCATGGTACAGGCTTCCGCCTGAAAGGCGCCCTGAAGCAGGGCTTTTGGCAATCAGAAAGGGGTTAGGCCTTTATGCCAATCTTCGTCCGGCACTTCTTTTTGACGAACTGAGAGCCTCATGCCCTCTCAAGGAGTCTGTAGGAGAGAAGGGTTTTGACTTTGTAATAATGCGCGAGCTTACGGGCGGGCTTTATTTTGGCGACAGATATACTGTTGTTGAAAATGGCAAACGCAAGGCGGTAGATACACTTACATATACAGAGGATGAAATAAGAAGGATCGCAGTAAGAGCCTTTGAAATTGCAAGGAAGAGGAGAGGGAAGGTTACAAGTGTAGACAAGGCTAATGTCCTTGATTCTTCAAGACTCTGGAGAGCAGTTACAGCCGAAGTGGCAAAGGATTACCCTGACGTAGAGCTTTCAAACATGCTTGTTGACAACTGCGCTATGCAGATAGTAAAAGATCCGGCTCAGTTTGATGTCATTTTAACCGAAAATATGTTTGGAGATATTCTTTCGGATGAGGCAAGTATGGTCACAGGTTCACTTGGAATGCTGTCAAGTGCCAGTCTTGGAGCGGGAAAATTCGGTCTTTATGAACCAAGTCATGGTTCTGCGCCTGATATAGCCGGAAAGAACGAAGCAAACCCGATTGCAACTATTATGTCTGCTGCTATGCTTCTTCGTTATAGCTTTGATATGAATGATGCGGCTGATGATATAGAAAACGCTGTAAAGAAGGTACTTAAATCCGGTTACAGGACGGGGGATATATATTCAGATGGAACTAAGAAGTGCACCTGTACAGAGATGGGAGATCTTATAAAGGAAAATCTTTAAAGGATAACGTAAAAGAATATTAACTTTTGTTGCGAATGTGTTATAATACTTAAAGCAGTTAAATTATTATGCTCTCGCGATGGTCGGCAGAGTGTATTACCGGACTCTGTCCGATAATACAATATAAGGAGAATTTATGAAAAGTGATAATGTGAAAAAGGGTATGCAGCAGGCTCCTTCACGAAGCCTGTTTCATGCACTTGGATTTACTAAAGAAGAAATGGAAAAACCTCTTGTAGGAATTGTTAGTTCTTACAATGAGATAGTTCCGGGACATATGAATATAGATAAGATCGTAAATGCGGTAAAGCAGGGAGTCTCTGAGGCAGGCGGCGTTCCGGTCGTTTTTCCGGCAATTGCAGTATGCGATGGCATTGCAATGGGACATATCGGTATGAAATATTCTCTTGTTTCAAGAGATCTTATCTGTGATTCTACAGAGGCAATGGCTATAGCACATCAATTTGATGCTCTTGTCTGTGTACCGAATTGTGATAAAAATGTGCCGGGCCTTCTTATGGCAGCAGCGAGACTTAATATCCCTACTGTATTTGTATCCGGCGGACCAATGCTTGCAGGTCATGTAGGGGGAAGGAAAAGAAGTCTTTCATCCATGTTTGAGGCAGTTGGCTCGTATGCTGCAGGGACAATGACAGAAGAAGATGTTGATGAATATGTAAATAAAGTTTGTCCTACATGTGGTTCCTGCTCTGGTATGTATACGGCAAATTCCATGAACTGTCTGACAGAAGCGATAGGAATGGGACTTAGAGGAAACGGAACCATACCTGCTGTATATTCTGACAGACTTATTCTTGCAAAGCATGCGGGAATGGCAGTAATGGACATGCTTGAAAAGAATATAAGACCAAGGGATATTATGACTAAAGAGGCATTTGTAAATGCACTTACAGTCGATATGGCACTCGGATGCTCCACAAATACTATGCTTCATCTTCCGGCAATCGCAAATGAAGCAGGTATCGAGCTTGATATGGAAATGGCGAATGCTATAAGTGATAAGACACCTAATCTCTGCCATCTTGCACCTGCAGGTCCTGCCTATATAGAGGAGCTGAATGAAGCCGGCGGCATTTATGCGGTCATGAACGAACTTTCGAAAAAGGGGCTTCTCAATCTTTCCTGCATGACTGTTACAGGCAAGACGGTGGGAGAAAATATCAAGAATGTGCATAATCTTAATCCTGAGATCATAAGACCTGTAGATGATCCATATATGCCAAATGGAGGTATTGCGGTTCTTAAAGGCAACCTTGCTCCTGATACAGGTATAGTCAAGAGAAGTGCAGTGGCTCCTGAAATGCTTAAGCACAGCGGTCCTGCAAGAGTATTTGACTGTGAAGAGGATGCGATTGCTGCTATTGAGGGCGGAAAGATAAAGGCTGGAGATGTTGTTGTTATCCGCTATGAGGGACCGAAGGGTGGTCCTGGTATGAGAGAAATGCTCAATCCTACATCTGCAATAATGGGAATGGGGCTTGGTTCGACAGTTGCACTTATTACAGATGGACGCTTTTCCGGTGCAAGCCGCGGCGCAGCCATAGGACATGTTTCTCCGGAGGCGGCAGTCGGCGGACCTATCGCACTTGTACATGAAGGGGATATCATTGATATTGATATAAATAATAATGCTCTTAATCTGAGAGTTTCTGATGAGGAACTTGCAGCAAGAAGGAAGGAATGGAAACCAAGAACTCCTTCAGTGACAACAGGTTATCTTGCCAGATATGCAGCAATGGTTACAAGCGGAAATAAGGGAGCAATCTTAAAAATTCCCGAAAATGATTAAAAAGAGAGGGCTTGATATGATTTTAAACGGTTCACAGATTTTAGTTGAGTGTCTTAAGGAACAGGGTGTTGATACTATTTTCGGTTATCCTGGCGGAGCTATCCTCAATCTCTATGATGAACTTTATCGTCATAGTGATGAGATAAAGCATATACTTACAAGTCATGAGCAGGGAGCTGCTCATGCAGCAGACGGCTACGCAAGGGCAACAGGAAAAGTTGGTGTCTGCCTTGCTACAAGTGGTCCGGGAGCAACAAATCTTGTTACCGGAATAGCAACAGCTTATATGGATTCAGTTCCACTTGTCGCTATTACAGGAAATGTAGGTACAAGTCTTCTTGGAAAGGATTCTTTTCAGGAGGTTGATATCGCTGGTGTGACTATGCCTATTACAAAGTACAGCTTTATTGTTAAAGATGTAAATAAGTTGGCTGATACAGTAAGAAGAGCCTTTAAGATTGCAAGGTCAGGAAGACCGGGGCCTGTCCTTATCGATATAACAAAGGATGTTACTGCAAACAAGTGCGAATATATAGCTAAAGAGCCAGAAAAAGTTGAAGCAAGGGAAAACAAGTGTGATGATAAATGCCTTGATGCGGCTGTTTCCATGATAGAGGAGTCAAGCGAACCTGTTATCCTTGTCGGCGGCGGTGCAACTATCTCCTGTGCAGATAAATGTGTAAGAGAACTTGCAGAAAAAATGGATGCACCTGTTTGTGATTCTCTTATGGGTAAGGGCGTATTTCCAGGAACTGATCCACGCTATATGGGCATGATAGGAATGCATGGCACAAAGACGGCAAATCGTGCAGTGACGGAATGTGATCTTCTTGTTGTGCTTGGAGCAAGGTTCTCAGACAGAGTAACAGGCAATACTAAGACATTTGCAAAGAATGCAAAGATCCTTCAGATTGATATAGATCCGGCTGAGGTAAATAAGAATGTCAAGGTGGACAATTTCCTTGAAGGGGATGTAAAGGAAGTAGTATCTGCTATACTAAGGAAACTTTCAAAGCAGAATCACAGCGAGTGGATCAAGAAGGTTGAGGACTTTAAGGCAAAGAACCCGTTAGTATATCATGAAGATCAGATGACAGGTCCTTACTTTATAGAGGAACTTTACAAGCTTACAGAGGGGGATGCCATAATCACAACTGAGGTCGGTCAGCATCAGATGTGGGCTGCTCAGTTCTATAGGTATAAGAAATCCCACCAGTTGCTCACATCAGGCGGTCTTGGAACTATGGGTTATGGTCTTGGCGCTTCGATCGGAGCAAAGCTTGGCTGCCCTGATAAGAGGATCATAAATCTTGCAGGTGATGGTTGCCTTCGTATGAATATGAATGAACTTGCCACAGCAAGTCATTATAATGTGCCGATAATAGAGGTCGTTTTTGATAATCAGGTACTCGGTATGGTACATCAGTGGCAGACACTTTTCTATGGCAAGAGGTATTCACAGACTCTTCTTCCTAAGAACATAGATTACTGCAAGCTTGCTGAAGCAATGAATGTAAAGGCATTCAGGATAACAAAGAAGGAAGAGACAGATGATATCATAAAGCAGGCGCTTGCGTGTGATGGTCCTGTTCTTATCGATGTTATGATCGATGAAAATGAAAATGTATGGCCTATGGTTCCGGCAGGCGCATCGATAGAGGATGCTTTCAACGAAGAGGACCTTAAAAAGAGAGAAAACGAACTTTGATTAAGAAAAAGAAGGAGAAAATATGAACAGAGTTTATAATTTTTCGGCAGGACCGGCAGTTCTGCCGGAAGAAGTCCTGAAAGAGGCAGCAGGGGATATGCTCGACTATAAAGGTTCAGGCATGAGTGTTATGGAAATGAGCCATAGGAGTCAGGTGTTTCAGGATATAATTGATGAAGCTGAGGCAGATTTCAGGGAACTTTTATCTGTTCCTGACAATTACAAGGTCCTTTTTCTTCAGGGCGGCGCATCACAGCAATTTGCAGCTGTTCCTATGAATCTTATGAAGAATAAGGTCGCCGACTATATAATCACAGGCAACTGGGCAAAGAAAGCCTATGAGGAAGCTGTAAAGTATGGCGATGCAAAGCCTGTGGCAAGCAGTGCCGATGATAATTTTTCATATATACCGGATTGCTCCGACCTCCCGATAAGAGAAAACGCAGATTATGTCTATATATGTGAAAATAATACGATCTATGGTACAAAGTTCCATACTCTTCCTGATACAAAAGGCAAAAACCTTGTTTCGGATGTAAGCTCATGCTTTATGAGTGAGCCGGTTGATGTTTCAAAGTATGCTGTTCTTTATGGTGGTGTCCAGAAGAATATAGGACCTGCAGGTCTTGTTATATCAGTTATCAGAGACGACCTTATAACTGAGGATGTTCTTCCTGGCACACCTACAATGCTGTCATGGAAGACACAGGCAGATAAGGGTTCTCTTTATAATACACCTAACTGCTGGGCTATTTATGTATGTGGTCTTGTGTTTAAGTGGTTAAAGAAAAATGGAGGACTTGAGGCTGCAAGGGAAAGAAACGAGAAGAAGGCAGCCCTTCTGTATGATTTCCTCGATAATAACAGCCTGTTCAAGGGTACAGTAAGAAGAGCAGACAGATCACTTATGAATGTTCCTTTTATTACAGGTGATAAGGAGCTTGATGTAGAATTTGTAAAAGAGGCAGCAGCAAACGGACTTGTCAATCTGAAAGGACACAGATCGGTCGGCGGTATGAGAGCATCAATATACAATGCCATGCCTTATGAGGGCGTTGAAAAGCTTGTGGGATTCATGAAGAAGTTTGCTGTAGAGCATTGATCGGGGGGCTTATGTTTAAGATACATACATTAAATAATATTTCAAAGAAGGGAACGGACAGACTCCCTGAAAATTATTCGATTACAGATGATATTGCAGTTTCCGATGCCATTCTTGTGAGAAGCGCCAAAATGCACGATATGGAGATGCCGGAAAGTCTTCTTGCAGTTTCAAGAGCAGGAGCAGGAGTTAACAATATACCTCTTGATGTTTGTGCAGAAAAGGGTATCGTAGTCTTCAATACTCCGGGAGCCAATGCCAATGCTGTAAAAGAACTTGTTTTAGCAGGTCTCCTTATTTCAGCAAGAGATATCGTAGGCGGGATAAACTGGGTTGAAAGAGACAGGGACGATGCTGATATTTCAAAGACAGCTGAAAAGCAGAAAAAGGACTATGCCGGAGTTGAAATAGCTGGCAAGACCTTGGGCGTTATCGGACTTGGGGCAATAGGTGTAAGGGTTGCCAATGCAGCAAGTGCGCTTGGTATGAAAGTATACGGATGCGATCCGTTCATTTCTGTTCAGAATGCATGGACCCTGTCACATGACGTTATACCGGTAAAAAGCAATGATGAGATATTTGGAAAGTGTGATTATATAACAGTCCATGTTCCTCTTATGGACTCGACAAAGGGACTTATAGGCAGGGACTCGATCGCAAAGATGAAGGATGGAGTTGTTATCCTTAATTTTGCAAGGGGAGGTCTTGTTGATAATGAGGCTATCTCAGAAGCACTTTCATCCGGAAAGGTTGCAAAATATGTTACCGATTTTCCGGATGCAGAGAGCGTAAAAATGCCAAATACTATTGTTTTACCTCATCTTGGGGCTTCTACAGAGGAAGCAGAGGAAAACTGTGCAGTAATGGCGGTTGATGAACTTGTTGATTATCTTGAAAATGGAAATATAAAGAACTCTGTCAACTTCCCTGCATGTGATGCCGGAGAGGTGAAGAGCGAAGGAAGAATAGCTATTCTTCACAGAAATATTCCTAAAATGATCACTCAGTTTACTGCTGTACTTGCAGGAGAGGGCATAAATATCGATTCCATGCTTAATAAGAGCCGTGGCGATTATGCATACACTTTGTTTGATATTGAGGCTGCAAGCAGTGATAACATGAAATCTCAGCTTGAGGCTATCGACGGAGTGCTGAAAGTAAGGATCATTAAGTAAAGAATTTTGTCCTTATACTGTATTATCGGATAGAGTCCGGTAATACAAGAACCTGTCGCTCATTGTAAAATCGCCTCACGGCGATGAGCGAAGGCTACATCGTATTGCCGAAGTCAATACGACATTTTAGGAACCGCCTTGTGTGGTTCCTTTTTTTGTGCTAAAATAGTAATATGTTTACTGCTGTAACCCGTGGATATGTACAAAAAGCACAGGTTTCAGACTTGGCGTTTTATTTATTTTTTTGGAGGTTCCAAAATGAACAGGCTCTTTGATATTAACAATCCTTTTTTTAGGTTCATGAGCAAATTTTTTGATATTATGGTTTTAAGTATCGTATTTGTTATCTGCTGTGTACCTGTACTAACTATCGGACCGGCTATCACTGCACTCTATTATTCTATTGCAAAGGCAGTAAGGAGAGACCGCAGTTATCCGGTAAAGGAGTTCTTCCATGCATTTAAAAGAGATTTTAGACAGAGCGCTATAGTGGGCATAATAATACTTGCAATTTCGGCAATAATAGTTGTTGATATAAGAATAGTTATCGGTACAGGAGATGCAAAGCTAGGTTCTTTAAAGATAGCTTATGTAGTCGTTGCCCTGCTTATCGCATTTATCAGTACTTATATTTTCCCGCTTATTTCAAGGTTTTCGCTTAAGATGAAGGACCTCTTCAAGCTTGCTTTCTTCCTTTCATTTAAGCACTTTTTAAGCACTATACTTTGTGTTTTGATACTTGCAGCCGGTGTGGTCGGTGTTTTTGTAAGCATGGGACTTTTCCTTTTGTTTATACCGGGACTTGTTGCATTGCTTATTTCTTTTCCAATGGAAAAGGTACTAAAAAAGACACTTGAACAGATAGGTACAGGAACAGATCATAACGCTGACCAGTGGTATGCAGAGTGATGCATTTTAGTGAGAATATCATGTCAATTTTATCATATACACTTTTAACAGCAAATGTCGAAATACCGGAACTTTCATTTTCGCAGAAAACATTTGAAAAGCTTGGCGATGCTGCTTTTGAGCTTGTAAAAACGGTGATTATCGTTCTTTTAGTATGGTTTATAGGAAGCAAGGTCATTAAGTTTGTCATTAAACTTGTAAAAAATGCACTTGCAAGAACCAATATGGATGCCGGAGCAGCTGGATTTCTTACGACTTTTATCAATGTAGCATTGAAGCTTGTGCTTGCATTTATGATACTAGGTTATATTGGCGTGGATACAAGCTCGATCATTGCTATTGTCGGTTCAGCAGGACTTACAGCAGGTCTTGCCTTACAGGGGGCTTTATCCAATTTTGCAGGAGGTGTGCTTCTTCTTATCCAGAAGCCGTTTGTTGTAGGTGATTTTATTACTGCCTGCGGGCACTCGGGTACGGTAAAAAAGATCGATCTTTTTTATACGAGGATGCTTACTTACGACAATAACCTTGTTGTCATTCCAAATGGTACTCTTATGAATACGGAGATTACCAATACAACCTATGCAGCTTTCAAGATGATCGTCTACAAGGTCGGAGTTGACTATTCATCTGATGTGGAAAAGGTAAAGAAGGCACTTATGGATAGTGCTGAATGTGATTCAAGAGCTGTGATAGATGATGAGCATCCTGTTAATATTTTTATTTCGAGTTTTGATGCCAGTGCGATTACGATGGAATTAAGATTTTTTGTAAAAACAGATGATTACTGGCCTGCAAAATTTGCTATATCAGAAGAAGTTAAGAAAAGGTTTGATAAAGAAGGCATTCAGATTCCATTTGACCAGATTGATGTACACATGAAAAATTGATTAAAAGGGCAGCACATTGTGTTGCCTTTTTTTCTTAAAAATCTTTTTGTTTTCGTTGACAGAAAGACATTAATTGAGTTATTATAAATTGTAGAAGAAGTTTATATAAGCTGAAATATAGTACACAAAAACAAAAGATAAGTAAGGAAAATTTGCGTGATAGAAAAACCTATATAAAGTTGTCTGTATGAGAGGAGATCAGTATGGATAAACATATAGTACTTATGTGTGATTCTCAGAGCTTTATGATCAATGCAATCAAATCAGCGTTGGAAGCTGAGAGGTTTTATGTAATATTTATCACTCCTGCCCCTGATGAAGTTGATGGACTTGGCGAGGGTACGCATATTATTCTCATGTATCTCGGCGATTATATTTCAACGTGTGAGGAGACCCTTATAAAAATAAAGGACCTTATCTATGAGTATGATACAAAGGTATATATTATAGGTAGTCCTGAGGAATTTAAAATTCTTTCGAAAACACTTCCGCTTAATCTTGTAAATGGGGTTTTCGAACGCCCTCTTAATGTGAAGAATCTTGTTATGGAATTGAATCTTATATGCAGTACAGAGGTCGACGAGAGGGGAAGAAAAAAGATCCTTGTTATCGATGATGACAGTGTTATGCTTCGTACGATAAAGAACTGGCTTTCTGATCAGTATCATGTGATAATGGCAAATTCGGGTATGTCGGGGATAACTTTTCTTGCTAAAAATAAAGTTGATCTTATTCTGCTTGATTATGAGATGCCTGTTACAAATGGCGCGGAGATTATGGAGATGCTCCAGCAGAATCCGGAAACTGCAACGATTCCGGTCATGTTTTTAACTGGAAAGGGAGATAAGGAGAGTGTGCACAGGGTTATAGACCTCAAACCTGCCGGATATATCCTTAAAACCCAGCCTCCAAAGGAAATTATAAAAACAATAGATAAGTTCTTCTTAAACAAAGTGCTTGAAGAAGAGGATGACAGTGATTTTGATTTCAGTCAGTTTCATTAACTTGCAGCATATAAAAAACCCATTGTGATGATGACTTCACAATGGGTTTTTTTATTTTTAAATTCAGTTTGTTACAAACTCTATCTGTTGAGGGCCAGATTAAGCGAGCTTGTTTACTCTCTTTGTAAGACGTGAAATCTTTCTAGAAGCTGTTGTTCTCTTGAAGATTCCCTTTGTAGCAGCCTTATCAATCTCAGCAACAGCTGGACCAAGGTTTGCCTTAGCAGCTTCAAGGTCATTTGCTTCTACAGCAGAATTTACCTTCTTAACAAGTGTCTTAACCTTAGATGTAACGATCTGATTTCTAAGTGTCTTCTTTTCTGTAACTCTGATTCTCTTCTTAGCAGACTTGATATTAGCCAATTCCGTGCACCTCCATACTAACGTAAGCATTATTATATTTTAAATGGACCTTAAGCTTGAACCGCGTTGGGGTAAAAGTATCAGGTATCCTTGCCTGCTTTAGTCCGGACACGGACGTCTAACGCAGACACATACTAATGTAGTTTAGTACATAGTAATTGTTTTGTCAATAAGTTTTATACTTTTTTTTCTTTTAAACTTCTGTTATAATGATGTTGGTGTCAAAAGTACTTGTCACTGGATTAATAAATAAAAACACTTATAATTATTGAGTGTCGGAAGTCAATCTTATCGTAAACGAAATAAGAAATTTCGTTTACGATAAATGTCGCCGAGAATTAATGTTGGATAGAGCTTGTTCTATCCTCAATTATTTTCTTCGCTTACTATAAATTAAAAAGAAGGATAACAAATGTATACATACATAAGCAGCAAGGTGGCCTGCATTGTAATAGGTTATCTTTTTGGAATGGTACTTATGGCTGAGATAGTTGCCAGAGTTGGAACAGGAAAAAGTGCATTTTCAATAGGAAGCGGCAACCCGGGGATGGCTAATATAATGAGTAACGTCGGATTTGCAGCTGGCTTTCTTACTCTTGCGGGCGACATAACGAAATGCGTAGTGGCATTTACCCTGTGCTACAGCCTCTTTCCGGAGCTTGAAGCTAACAGACTATTTATCGCCTATTGTGCACTGGGACTTACTCTTGGGCATGACTTTCCGCTGTGGCATTTATTTAAAGGCGGAAAAGGTGTTACGACTGAATGTTGCGGCATTATTGTCTATGAGCCTGTCTGGGGGATCGTTTCCTGCGTTATTGGCATGATGGCAGTTTTCCTTACGGGATACCTGCCTCTTGGAGCTGTTATCATTCCGGTCATTTTTCTACCTTATGCTGCCTGCTGTGAGACAGTTGAAGTTTTTGCGGTTTATGGTTGCATCACTGTTCTTGCCTTTTTTAAGCACAGACATGGACTTATGAGAGTGATAAAGGGCGAAGAGAAGGAACATGCAAAACTGTTATAGTGGTGTATTGATAAGCTGCTCATGTTACTATAAAAAGGAGTTTTACGATGGCGTCGACTAAACAAAACAATATCAGAAATTTTTGTATAATTGCACATATAGATCATGGAAAATCTACCTTGGCCGACAGGATCATAGAGATGACGGGAGCTCTTACGAGCAGAGAGATGGAAAACCAGGTTCTCGATAATATGGATATAGAGCGTGAGAGAGGTATAACCATACGCTCTCAGGCTGTAAGGACGGTGTATAAGGCTGCGGACGGGGAGGAATATATTTTTAACCTCATAGATACACCAGGACATGTCGATTTCAACTATGAGGTCAGTCGAAGTCTGGCAGCTTGCGAGGGGGCTATTCTTGTTGTTGATGCTTCACAGGGCGTGGAGGCGCAGACATTGGCAAATGTATACCTTGCACTTGATGCCAATCTGGAGATAGTTCCTGTTATAAATAAAGTAGACCTGCCAAGTGCAGATCCGGAAAGAGTCCGCAAGGAGATAGAGGATGTTATAGGTATTGATGCCTCCGATGCTCCGCTTATCTCTGCTAAGACAGGTTTAAATGTTGAGGATGTACTTGAGGCAATAGTAAAGAAGATTCCTGCACCTTCAGGAAAAACAGAGAAGCCGTTAAAAGCTCTTATTTTCGACTCTTTATATGATTCTTATAAGGGAGTGATCGTCTTTGTGAGAGTGATGGACGGCTGCATAAAAAAAGGAACCAAGGTCCGTTTTATGGCAACCGGAACCAATGATGAGGTAGTAGAAGTTGGAACTTTTGGCGCCGGCAAATTTAACCCGTGTGATGAGCTTACAGCCGGCATGGTTGGCTATATAACTGCAAGTATAAAGGATCTTAGAAGGACAAGGCCCGGCGATACAGTGACATATTCTGATAATCCTTGTGATGAGGCACTTCCGGGCTATAAAAAGGTGGTATCTATGGTATACTGCGGGCTTTATCCGGCTGATGCGGCAAAGTATGAGGACCTTAAAGAGGCACTTATGAAGCTTCAGCTTAATGATGCCGCATTGCAGTTTGAACCGGAGACGAGTCAGGCGCTTGGTTTTGGTTTCAGGTGCGGATTCCTCGGACTTCTTCATCTTGATGTTGTGCAGGAGAGACTTGAAAGAGACTACGATCTCGATCTTGTGGCTACAGCACCTAGTGTTATATATAAGGTCTACAAGACAGACGGAACTATGCTCGAGATAACAAATCCGTCTAACCTTCCGGACCCTTCTGAAATCGAATATATGGAAGAACCTTTTGTTTCGGCAGAGATAATGGTGACTACGGAATTTGTAGGTGCCATCATGCAGCTCTGTCAGGAAAGAAGAGGTATTTTTAAAGGTATGGATTACCTTGAAGAGACAAGGGCAGTTCTAAAGTATGATATGCCGTTAAATGAGATCATTTACGATTTCTTTGATGCACTTAAATCAAGATCTAGAGGTTATGCATCCTTTGACTATGAATTTAAAGATTATGAAAGAGCTGAGCTCGTCAAGCTTGATATCCTTATAAACAGGGAACAGGTTGATGCGCTGTCATTTATAGTTATAAAAGAAGGCGCATTTGAACGTGCCAAGAAGATGTGCGAGAAGCTCAAAAATGAAATACCGAGACAGCTTTTTGAAATACCTATCCAGGCGGCTGTGGGCAGCAAGATCATTGCCAGAGAAACTGTAAAGGCGATGAGAAAGGATGTCCTTGCAAAGTGCTATGGCGGAGATATCTCACGTAAGAAGAAGCTTCTTGAAAAGCAAAAGGAAGGAAAGAAGCGCATGCGCCAGATTGGAAATGTTGAGGTTCCAAAGAGTGCATTTATGAGTGTGCTTAAGCTTGATTCAGAGGATTAAGGAAAGTCAGATGAAAAGCGGTATTTATATACATATTCCTTTCTGTGCGCGCAAATGCAGATATTGTGATTTCTTTTCTTATGCGGCGGATGAATCCACAAAGCTTGCATACATTAAAGCCCTTGTGAGGGAAATAGAAGCTTACGGCAAAATTATAAGAAAGTCTGAGAATAAGGTTGAAATAAGTACGGTCTATATAGGCGGCGGTACACCTTCAGTTGTACCGGCGGAATATATAGATGAGATCTTAAGAGCTATTTCGCTTGCCTTCTGCAATGGAGAAAAATTTCAAGGGCAGGAGATCACTATTGAAATGAACCCTGCTACAGTCACGCAGGACAAACTTGAAAAGTACCGCGAAAGCTGTATTAACAGAATTTCAATAGGTATGCAGTCTGCAAATGATAAGGAACTTGAATTGCTTGGAAGGCTGCATTCTTACGATGATTTTGTTGCGTGCTATGAAATGGTAAGAAAGACGGGCTTCAGAAATGTGAATATAGATGTGATGAGTGCCTTGCCAAGGCAGACTATCTCTTCTTACGAAGATACACTTCAAAAGGTCATTGACCTTGATCCGGAACATATTTCAAGCTATAGCCTTATAATTGAACAGGGGACTCCTTTTTATGGACTTTATGGTGAAAATGGCAGTAAAAAGAGCGAACTTCCGGATGAAGATACAGAAAGAGATATGTATGATCTTACTGTGGAGAAACTTGCAGAAGCAGGATATGAACGCTATGAAATAAGTAATTATTCAAAAGCAGGAATGTATTCAAGGCATAATACAAGTTATTGGAAAAGAACACCATACCATGGATTTGGCGCAGGTGCCTCGTCATTTTGGGGTAATAAAAGGTGGAAAAATACGTCTGATATGAAAAAATATCTGCAGCTTGATCCTGAAAGACTTGAAGAAATAAGGACTGAAGTAGAAGATATTACAAGAATGGATGCGATGTCTGAGACGGTTTTTCTTGGGCTTAGGATGACTAAGGGAATAAGCAAGAAGGAGTTTTTTGAAGCTTTTAATGAGGATATACATGCTGTATTCGGAAAAGAGATTGAAAAGCATGTGAAGGCAGGCACTATGATCGAAGAGGGTGATAGACTTTTTCTTTCGGAAAGAGGCATTGATGTCAGTAATTACGTGTTTGCCGACTTTGTATGATAGGGTTTTGAATACTATGTCATGTGATATAAAGCTACACTTTTAAAAAAGTGTAGCTTTTTTATATACACAAAGAGTGAAGTTGTAGCTGGGAAAATTTATATGAACATTTTATAATGGAGGTGGATCAGGGTTTTATAACCTGTAAGGCATGGCACGGCTATGCCGTTAAAAAGTAATCAGGGAGGTGAACTGGTGAATTTAGGAGAAATAGTTCTGATCTCCTGTGGCCTCTGTCTTGATCTGTTTACCGTTATGGTCTGTCAGGGCGCGATATTGCCAAAGATCAGCCGAAAGGTTATGGCTGTTTTTTGCCTTATTTTTGGAGTGTGGCAGATTGTTTTTCTTGTATTAGGCAATCTGATAACCCGTATACCGATACTTCAGACTGAAACGACTAAAAATATAGAAAATGTCTGGAGAATGGTCTCATCGCTTATATTCTTTGGAATTGGAGTATATTTTGCGATAAAAGCAATGAAATCCAAGCCTTTGGTAGAAACAAGAAGCGACGGGGTTAAAATAAAGACTATCCTGTTTTATGCCTTTGTGGTAAGTCTGGATGTCTTTTTTGCAGGCATTGGGTTTGGATTTTTGAATACCAGCCTTTTAAAACAGGTCGCAGCAATGGCTTGTATTACGATACTGGCAATATTCTTAGGAACTTTTATCGGATACAGACTGGGAGCTCAGAATAAGAATAAAGCCTATGCGGCAGGGGGCATTTTATTGTTTATAGGTGCAGTTGAAAGCTTTATGAGATTTTCACTGCTTTTTTAACCAGAAGATTTATTGACTTAAAGAGGAGAACAGTATGGCATCAGTAGTAAAGGAACTTACACATGCAGCTGAACGTGCAGCTATTGGCGCGTTTGTTGATAAGTTTATCAAAGACCTTAATAATGCAGAGGACAGGAGACAGGCATATCTTAAGATTGTAGATCTTGCAGAAAAATTTTACGGCAAGGCAGCAACCAAGGAAAAATTAAATGCAGTTCGCAGTGCGATATTAGACCCAAATAATAAATGGTTTAATATGATCGACCGCATTATGAAGGAGGCTGATCCTCATTTTGCAAAGATCACTATGTTAAACCTTGGATATGAAGCATTTCTTAGAGGAACAAAGACCATAAGAGCCAATCGTGAAAAATATAATTGCAATATTCCATGGCTGATTCTTTTTGATCCTACAATGGCTTGCAATATGCACTGCGCCGGGTGCTGGTCGGGTACATATGGTCACAAGAGCAATCTTTCGTATGAAGATATGGACAAGATAGTTTCACAGGGAAAAGAACTTGGAACCTATCTTTATATGATGACAGGCGGAGAGCCTACAGTTCGTATGAAGGATATCTTAAAGCTTGCAGAAAAGCATAATGACTGCTATTTTGCACTTTATTCCAATTCAACTCTTATAAATGAAGAGCTTTGCGAAAAGCTTGTAAAGCTCGGAAATATAACATTCATGCTTTCAATAGAAGGAACCCCTGAAACAAATGATGCAAGAAGGGGTGATGGGCATTATGAAGCTGTTATGAAGGCTATGGACCTGCTTCACAAGTACGGCATTATTTTTGGTACATCTATCTGCTATACCAGAGATAATATTGAAGCTGTTACAGATGAAAAGTTCCTTAGATTCATTGCAGAGAAGGGTGCAAGATTTGGCTTTTACTTCCACTATATGCCTGTAGGAAACAATGCAGTGCCGGAGCTTATGCCGACACCAGAGCAGAGAGTGGCAATGATAAAGAAGATAAGGGATTATCGTAAGCCTGATTGCAATATCGACTTCTTCCCGATGGATTTCCAGAATGATGGCGAGTTTGTAGGCGGTTGTATTGCAGGCGGACGTAATTATTTCCATATCAATGCAAACGGTGATGCAGAGCCATGTGTATTTATACATTTTTCAGATACAAATATACACAACAACAGCATTCTTGAAATGCTTCAGAGCCCTCTTTTTAAGGCATATCACGAGGGTCAGCCTTTCAACAGAAATCATCTCAGACCTTGTCCTATGCTTGAAAATCCGGACCTTCTTCGTGAAATGGTTAAGAAGACCGGAGCACATGGAACAAATCAGGAAAGTGAAGAGAGCGTTGAGCATCTTTGTGCAAAGTGTGATGATTATGCCAAAAGTTGGAAGCCTTATGCTGAGAAGGAATGGGAAGAGGAAACGCACAAAAAGCCAAGCTATGAAAACTACTCAAAGCTTCACAGGGAACATCCGGAGCTTGCAGCGTTTGAAAAGGCTGTTGATAATACAGATAAACGTGACGAGAATACCGGTGATACAGTTTCAGCTGATTAAAAGACTTGAATTAAATATGAATTGTGGTAAAATACTTAGATAGTATTTTATAAAAATTTGCAGGAGCCTGGACTGAAAGCTGCTGAAATAGGGCAATGGTCGCGGGCTCTTGTTATGTCAAGTCACAGTGGAGGCAAGATGGAAAAAAAGGAACTTACAAAAAGGCTTCTTGGGGAGAGTTTTCGTAATCTTCTTGATACAACTCCATTTGAAAAGATTACAATTCATATGATCACAGATGATGCAGGTGTTATAAGACCAACATTTTACCATTATTTTAAGGACAAATATGAGGTTGTCGAGTGGCTTTTTGAAGAAGAGGTAGGTAATCCTGTAAGAGAGATACTTTCAAGCGGAATGTTGAAAGAGGCTGCCAAAGTTTTTTTTGTAAAGCTTGATGAAAATCGCGGTTATTACAGGAAGATTTTTGAAATATCGGGACAGAACAGTTTTATAGAAATTCTGGAGAGGGATATTTATACAGTTTTGTTTGACGTTATAAAGGAAAAGAAATTAAGGAGGAATGAGGTGCCCAAGGTTCTTACTGATGAGGTACTTGCTTCCTATTATACTATGACAACGGTAAATATAGTTAAGGCGTGGGTTAAAACGGACATGGATATATCAACAACTGAACTGGTTGATTCTTACGCATATCTTTTGCTTCATTCTGTTGATGAGATATTTAAATTATGACGTCAACAGTATATTACATATAAATGTGCTTGTTAGATTAAGTTATAGTAAGTAAAGTATCGTAAACGAAATAAGTAATTTCGTTTACGATAAACGTTGCCGAGAAATACTTGTGGATAGAGCAAGCTCTATCCACAAGTATTTTCTTCGCTTACTATAAATACTCTTGACAACTGTATGATCAAGGTTTCCCTGAGGGCTTGCATGAGCTTTCAGGGATTTTTTATTCTTTAATAAGAAAAGAACACTAAAATTCTGTTGACAAATCTATATTAGGGTGTTATCTTAATGTATAGATATTAGCACTCAAAAGTAACGAGTGCTAATATGGTCGGACAGCAGGATTATCTTGTAAAGAAAGGGCGTTCAGTATGGAACTTGATAGCAGAAAAACGGCTATACTTCAGGCAGTCATAAAAACCTATCTGGAGACAGGCGAGCCTGTTGGTTCGAGAACGATTTCCAAGACGGACGGTCTCAACCTTTCTTCTGCTACGATCAGAAATGAAATGGCAGATCTTGAAGAGATGGGATATCTTATTCAGCCCCATACTTCAGCTGGCAGGATTCCGTCTGACAAGGCATACAGGCTATATGTTGATACAATGATGCAGGCACAGACAAGTGAGATTGAGGAGGCAAGAGCTTCACTCCTTGAAAAGTCAGACAGACTTGAATCATTGCTTCAGCAGGTTGCCAATCTTTTGGCAAAAAATACACAGTATACCACACTTGTTACCACACCAAAGTATGATGAGAGAAAATTTAAATTTATACAGCTCTCGGAGCTTGATGAAGCACATATCTTGCTTGTTGTGGTACTCGACAACAACTCAGTCAAGAACAGGATAATCGATCTTGATGAGCCGGTCAGCAAGTCTTCGGTTTTACGAATCAATATTTTGATAAATACTTCGCTTGCCGGTCTCGACATAGAGAATGTAAATCTTAAGGTGATCGCTAAGCTTAAGGAACAGGCCGGAGAATATGTCAATCTTGTAAATACCATACTTGATGCAATAGGCAGTATGGTGTCAGAGCAGGATGATGTAAGAATGTATACAAGCGGTGCTACAAATATACTTAAGTATCCGGAGCTCGACGAGGATGGAAGCATGGAGAAGCTTCTCTGTGCGATAGAAGATAAGAAGCAGTTAAAAAATCTTCTTACAGAACGTATGGACAATGATCTGAATGAAGATACCGGAATAAGGGTCTATATTGGTGATGATACAAATGTAGAGACCTTGAAAAATTGCTCGGTAGTAACTGCAACCTATGAGATAAAAGAAGGGATATATGGAAAGGTCGGCATAGTCGGACCTAAGCGTATGGATTATGGCAAGGTTGTCGGAGCGTTGAAGTCTCTTATGTCTGAACTGGATGATATATTCAAACATAAGGATGACGGCAGAGGCTCCACAAGAGCTATAAAGCTTATAGATATGAAGAATGACAGTATTGTAGATGAACGGGATTTGACAGATTATCCTGAGAAAGGTGGTTTATAGAATTGAGCGACACAAAGCAAGAGAAGAAGGAAGAAGCGTTAGATAAAGAAAAGAAGCCTTCTTCAGAAGCAGAAAAGGAAGTTTCAAAAGAGGAAGCTTCACAGACAGAGGATGGCAAAGAGGCTTCACTTGATGAAAAAGAGGCCGCAAAAGCGAATGCCGCCAGAGAAGTAAAGAAGGAAGACCAGTATAAGGCAAAGATTGACGAGCTGAATGATAAATGCATGCGTCAGATGGCTGAATTTGAAAATTTCAGAAAGAGAACTGAAAAAGAAAAGGCAGCAATGTTTGACATGGGCGCTACAGATATCATTGCAAAGTTGCTTCCTGTTATAGACAGTTTTGAACGAGGTATCGGTTCAGCAGAAGAGAGCAAAAAGGACGACCCTTTTGTTCAGGGCATGGACAAGATATACAAGCAGCTTGTCAAGGCTCTTGATGATGCCGGACTTAAGGCTGTAGAGGCAGAAGGCAAGGAGTTCGATCCTAATGTACATAATGCTGTTATGCATGTGGAGGATGATTCTGTCGGAGAGAATATAGTGGTCGAAGAACTCCAGAAGGGATATACTTACCACGATACAGTAGTAAGACCCGCAATGGTCAAGGTTGCGAACTAATGTGATGCCGCGAAACGGCATCACCAAGTATTGAGACGAAGTCTCAATACAGAATAAAATGTGATGCCGTTTCGCGGCATCACCAAGTATTGCAGTTTGTTGCGATACTGAACTAATGCAAGCACGAAATATATAAACATAGATAATATACGGAGGTTTTATCATGGGTAAGATAATTGGTATCGATCTTGGTACTACTAATTCATGTGTATCTGTAATGGAAGGTGGAAAGCCAACCGTTATAGCAAATGCAGAAGGTGCAAGAACAACTCCTTCAGTTGTCGCATTTTCAAAGAATGGTGAAAGACTTGTAGGTGAGACAGCAAAGCGTCAGGCTGTTACAAATGCAGACCGCACGATTTCATCTATCAAGAGACACATGGGTACAGATTATAAGGTAAATATTGACGGAAAGGCATTTACTCCTCAGGAGATTTCCGCAATGATCCTTCAGAAGCTTAAAAATGATGCTGAAGCATATATCGGCGACAAGGTAACAGAAGCAGTTATTACTGTTCCTGCATATTTCAACGATGCTGAACGTCAGGCTACAAAGGATGCAGGTAAGATTGCAGGACTTGATGTTAAGCGTATCATAAATGAACCTACAGCTGCAGCTCTTGCTTATGGTCTTGATAATGAAAAAGAGCAGAAGATCATGGTTTACGATCTTGGTGGTGGTACATTCGATGTATCTATAATCGAAATCGGTGATGGCGTTATCGAAGTCCTTTCAACAAACGGTGATACACATCTTGGTGGTGATGATATTGATAATGTACTTACAAAGTACATGATCGATGATTTTAAGCAGAAGGAAGGTGTTGATCTTTCTACTGATAAGATGGCTCTTCAGAGACTTAAGGAAGCAGCAGAGAAGGCAAAGAAGGAACTTTCTTCTTCAACAACAACAAATATCAACCTTCCTTTCATCACAGCTACAAGTGATGGTCCAAAGCATTTCGACATGGATCTTTCAAGAGCGAAGTTTGAAGAGCTTATCTCTGATATAGTTGAAAGAACAGCCGTTCCTGTACAGAATGCACTTCGTGATGCAGGACTTACAGCTGATGATATTTCAAAAGTCCTTCTTGTCGGTGGTTCAACACGTATTCCTGCAGTTCAGGAAAAGGTTAAGCAGCTCACCGGTAAGGAAGCCAGCAAGAACCTTAACCCTGATGAATGTGTCGCTATAGGTGCTTCTATCCAGGGTGGTAAGCTTGCAGGTGATGCAGGCGCAGGAGATATCCTTCTCCTTGATGTAACTCCACTTTCACTTTCTATCGAGACAATGGGTGGCGTTGCTACAAGACTTATCGAAAGAAATACAACAATTCCTACAAAGAAGAGTCAGGTATTCTCTACAGCGGCTGATAACCAGCCTTCTGTTGATATAAATGTAGTTCAGGGTGAGAGACAGTTTGCTAAAGACAATAAGTCCCTCGGAACTTTCAGACTCGATGGAATCGCTCCAGCTCCTCGTGGAGTACCTCAGATCGAAGTTACATTTGATATCGATGCAAATGGTATCATAAATGTTTCAGCTAAGGATCTTGGTACAGGTCATGAACAGCACATCACTATAACAGCAGGTTCAAATATGTCTGATGCAGATATCGATAAGGCTGTTAAGGAAGCTGCAGAGTATGAAGCACAGGATAAGAAGCGCAAGGAAGGCATAGATGCCCGCAATGAGGCTGATTCGCTTGTATTCCAGACAGAGAAGGCTCTTAAGGATGTGGGTGATAAGATTTCTGATACAGATAAGAATTCTGTAGAGGCAGACCTCAAGGCACTCAAGGATCTTGTCGAAAAGACACAGCCTGAGAATATGACTGATGCTGATATAGATGCTATCAAGGCTGCAAAGGAAAAGCTTATGACAAGCTCACAGCAGCTTTTTACAAAGGTTTATGAGCAGGCACAGGCAAACGCTCAGAATGCTAATGGAGCACAGGCTGGTCCTGATGCATCTGCAGGAAATAATAATGCTGGCAGCAACGATGATGTAGTTGATGGAGATTACAGAGAGGTATAAGGTTAGTTTGCGATAATGGCAGAACAGAAAAGAGACTATTATGAGGTACTTGGCGTTGCAAAAGATGCCAGTGATGCTGATATAAAAAAGGCTTACAGACAGATAGCAAAAAAGTACCATCCGGATGTAAATCCAAGTAAGGAGGCAGAAGTCATCTTCAAGGAGGCTTCTGCTGCCTATGCGGTACTTTCAGATCCGGACAAGAGACGTCAGTATGATCAGTTCGGCCATGCTGCTTTTGATGGTGGAGCAGGCGGGTATGACTATAATAACATGAATATGGACGATATCTTCAGCAGCTTTGGAGATATCTTCGGGGATCTTTTTGGTGGCGGAGCCAGCAGAAGAGACCCGAATGCTCCACGTCAGGGAGCAAATGTTACTTATCAGATCCGCATTACATTTGATGAGGCTGTTCATGGATGCAAAAAGACGTTAAGCGTCAACATGAAAGATCCTTGCGAGGATTGTCATGGAAGTGGTGCAAAGCCTGGAACTTCGCCTGTAACATGTCCAAAGTGTAATGGTACAGGTCAGGTTACATTCACAAGACAGTCTATCTTTGGAGTAGTCAGAAATGTGGCTGCCTGCCCTGACTGTCGCGGTGCCGGAAAGATCATCAAAGATAAGTGTCCTGCCTGCCATGGCTCTGGCTTTATAACTACAAAGAAAAGTATAGAAGTTACTATTCCTGCCGGTATTGATGATGGTCAGGCTGTGAGACTCCGTGAAAAGGGTGAGCCTGGTATAAATGGCGGTCCGAGAGGAGACCTTCTTGTCTATGTTTCAGTGGCAAGAGACAGTAACTTCCAGAGAAACGGTTTTGATGTTTATTCAACAGTTCCTCTTTCATTTACTCAGGCAGCACTTGGCGGAGAGATAAGAATACCTACTGTTGATGGGGATGTTATTTATAAAATAAAAGCAGGTACACAGACCGATACAAGGATCAGGCTTGCCGGAAAGGGTGTGCCTACTCTTCGCAACAGGGATATCCGCGGTGACCATTACGCTACGCTTATCGTACAGACTCCTACAAGCCTTACTGCTGAGCAGAAACGTCTTTTTGAACAGCTTGATGCTACTTTTGATACAAGATTCCAGGCTTTATCAAAAAAAGAAGCAGACGGCGAGAAGAGTACAAATTCCGGTGAAAGTACAGGAAGTGATTCACAGGAAAACTCCAAAAAAGGCAAGAAAAAGAAGTTTTCAGAAAAGTTAAGTGATTTTTTCAATCCTGATGAGGATTGATACTGTTGACCTCGGTCATAAATTTGACTGGGGTCTTTTTTTGTGGTAGTATGAATGTTCGAGTGCTTTTAAATGTCGTTTGTTCGACTGTATGAGGTGATTATACATGAAATGGTTAAAATATAAGCTTTCTACCACTACAGAAGCGCTGGATGCAGTAAGCGAGATGCTTGCTGAGTTTGGCATAGACGGAATAGAGGTTGAGGATAAGGTTCCTCTTACTGAAGAAGAAAAGAAACAGATGTTTGTGGATATTCTTCCTATAGCGGAGCCTGATGATGGCAGGGCATTTGTTTCTTTCTATATCGAAGAAAAGGTTACAGCTGACGAAGATTTTACAGCTTTACATAACAGTGGGACGAGCCTTTGTGATGAGAGCTTTTCTGTTTCATCCAAAGAGGAAGCAGAAGAACTGATCGAAAAGATAAAGAGGAGGCTTTCGGAACTTTCTGAATTCATGAATGTGGGTGAAGCAACTATTGTTGAGTCTGAGACAGATGACAAGGACTGGAAGGATAAGTGGAAGGATTTCTTCCACAGTTTCAGAATTGGCAGCAATATTGCTATTGTCCCTACATGGGAGGAGCCCGAGAACCTTAAAGATGATGATATAGTCATCCGTATAGATCCCGGTATTGCATTTGGTACAGGTGCCCATGAGACAACAAGACTTTGCATAGAAGAACTTCAAAAGTATGTTAAGGGTGGCGAGGCTGTTCTTGATGTTGGATGCGGAAGTGCTATTCTTACTATTGCAGCAATGAAACTTGGCGCCGACCATACCTTTGCTATGGATATTGACCCTGTCGCAGTCAGAGCAGCCGGAGATAACTTAAGAGATAATGGGATAAATGATAATGTTGTACTCAAGGCTGGTGATATGATCGGAGACAGCAAAATAAGGGAGGAAGTCTACAGGGAAGATTACGATATCATAGTAGCCAATATCCTTGCTCCAGTTTTAGTATCTCTTACTCCCCTGATCGCGCCTGCAATGAAAAAGGGAGCTGTTTATATCTGTTCCGGTATCGCTGCTCCTTTGGCTGGAACTGTCAAAGAAGCCATAGATAAGGCTGGTCTTACGCTTGTAAGCGAGAAAGAGCAAAATGACTGGGTATGCCTTACAGCAAGAAAGGATAAGTGACGTGTCCAGAAGATTTTATGTCGATGCCGGTGCTATAAGCGGGGATACCATAACTATTACCGGTGAGGATGTTAATCATATTAAAAATGTCCTTCGCAAGCGTGAGGGTGAGGAGCTTTTGATCTCAAGTGGCAACGGCCTTGTCTATACGACGAAGATAAAGGAAGAGACATCCGACCATATAGCCTGTACTATTATAGACTGCAATGGCGGTAAGGCAGAGCTTCCGGCTAAGATTGTCCTTTTTCAGGGTCTTCCCAAAAAGGATAAAATGGATCTTATCGTTCAAAAGGCGGTCGAACTTGGGGCGGCGGAGATAGTTCCTGTTGTCATGGAAAGGACGATAGTCAAGCTTGAAGACCGAAAAAAAGAAGAAAAGCGCCTTCAAAGGTGGAATACAATAGCTCTTACAGCTGCAAAGCAGTCAGGAAGGGATATCATTCCTCCTGTGAGTGATTTTGTCACATTTGACGAGGCGGTAAAAAGGGCGGCTTCTTTTGAAATGAACCTTATACCTTATGAGAATGAAAAAGGAATGGCAGGTGCAAGAGAGCTTGTAAAAGAAGCTGCAGCAAAAAAGACTATCGGAATATTTATCGGACCTGAAGGTGGCATTACAGATGAGGAACTTAAAGAATCGAGCGAGATCTGCAATGCCAAACCAATGACTTTAGGTCACAGGATCCTTAGAACTGAAACAGCTGGACTTGCGTTGTTATCGGTTTTGATGTTTAACGTGGATCCTGATTGAGGAGTTTGTTATAAATGGAATGTTATCTTGATAATGCTGCTACTACAAGACCTTCAGAGGCAGTTATAGAAGTCATGGAAAAAGCGATGAGGGAAGAATACGGCAACCCTTCATCGCTTCATAATAAGGGCTTTGAGGCAGAAAAACTGGTTGAAAATGCAAGAAGTGCGATCGCAAAGACGCTAAAGGCAAAGCCGAAGGAGATCCTCTTTACTTCGGGCGGTACAGAGTCCAATAATCAGGCACTTATAGGCGGTGCTTATACTAAAAGAAGACGCGGGAAGCATATCATTTCAACCTGTTTTGAGCATGCCAGCGTGTACCAGCCTACAGAATTTTTGAGAAAAGAAGGGTGGGAGGTTACATACCTGCCGGTAGATTCTTTAGGACATGTTAAGGAAGAGGCACTTATTGAGGCACTTACGCCGGATACGGTGATCCTTTCTGTGATGCTTGTAAATAATGAAGTCGGCAGTATAGTCGATGTTGCACGCCTTGCAAAAATTGCAAGAGAAAAGTGTCCTGAAATCCTTGTGCATGTTGATGCTATTCAGGCGTATGGTAAGCTAAATATAAATCCATCTAAAATGGGCATAGATCTTATGAGTGCAAGTGGTCATAAGATTCATGGACCTAAGGGTTCGGGCTTTTTATATATCAGAGATGGAATCAATATGGTTCCTTTTGTGCGCGGCGGCGGTCAGCAGAGAGATTTAAGGTCCGGAACTGAAAATGTACCTGCCTATGCAGGTTTTGGTAAGGCGGCTGAGGATGCATATACAGATCATGAGAAAAAAATCGGAGATATGTATGCCTTAAAGCAGAGATTTATCGCAGAAGTACAGAAGGCAGTTCCGCAGTGCATAGTCAATGCAATAGATAAAATCAAGCCTTTAAGTGAGGCGGTGAATGAGACTGCGCCGCATGTTGCAAGTGTGAGTTTTCCAGGAACCCGCGCGGAAGTTATGCTACATGCCTTGGAAGCAAAGGGAATATATGTGTCAAGTGGGTCGGCATGTTCTTCAAATCACCCTGCACTTTCAGGTACTCTTAAGGCTATTGGAGTGAGAGAAGACCTTCTTGATTCAACTTTAAGATTTTCATTTGGCCTATTTACTACGGCTGAGATGATTGATTACACAGTTGAAGTTCTTGGTGAACTTGTACCGGAACTTTCCAAGTACAAACGAGGTTAATTTATGTACAACTATCATGCATTTCTTATTAAATATGCTGAAATCGGCATAAAGGGCAAGAATCGTTATCTTTTTGAGGACGCGCTTGTCGGACAGGTTGAAAAATCACTTGTCAAGGTTGAGGGACATTTTAAGGTTTTTAAGCAGCCTGGACGTGTATTTGTGGAAGCCAAGGGAGAGTTTGATTTTGATGGTGCTGTAGAAGCTCTCAAACGTGTATTCGGTATAGAGTATATATGTCCTGTCTATATCGTTCCTTCACTTGATATGGACGTAATATATAAAGGAGTGGTTGACCACATTGGCGAGGCTTATCCGGATGAACATTTTACCTTTAAAGTGCTAGTTAAAAGAGCCAACAAGGACCTTGCAAAGACAAGCCCTGAAATCGCAGCAGAGCTTGGAGAGCTGCTTCTTTCAAAGTATTCAGACAGGCTTTCTGTTGATGTGCACAATCCGGACAGGTTCATAAGACTTGAGATACGTGACAGAGGATATATTTATTCTGATCAGATAAAGGGTGCCTGCGGTATGCCTGTCGGCACAGCAGGAAAGGCAATGTGCCTTCTTTCGGGCGGTATCGACAGTCCTGTTTCAACCTACATGATCGCAAGGAGAGGTGTGAAGGTCGAAGCTGTTTATTTCCATGCTCCGCCATATACCTCTGAAAGAGCAAAGCAGAAGGTTGTAGATCTTGCAAAGATAGTGGCAAGATATACAGGCACGATAAAGTTACATATTGTTAATTTTACAGACATACAGCTCTCTATCTATCAGAAATGTCCACATGATGAACTTACTATAATCATGCGCCGTTATATGATGAAGATAGCAGAGGAGCTTGCAAAGAAGAATGACTGCCTTGCTTTAGTTACAGGCGAGAGCATAGGGCAAGTTGCAAGCCAGACCATGCAGAGCCTTCTTACTACCAATGCTGTATGTACACTTCCTGTATACAGACCGCTTATAGCATTTGATAAACAGGATATCGTTGATATATCACAAAAGATTGATACTTTTGAGACGTCCATTCAGCCTTATGAGGATTGCTGCACGATATTTGTTGCAAAGCATCCGGTTACAAAGCCTACACTTGAAAGGATTGAAAAATCTGAGATAAAGCTTAATGACAATATAGATGAACTATATAAAAAGGCTATAGAGACAGAAGAGATTGTTATCTGCGAAGCTGAGTAAAAAATTAAGAGGTCCATCACGTGGTGACGGACCTCTTATGTATAAGCTACGCCTATATTTAAACTAAGCCGACTTATAGACTGACGAAGTCAACCGACCCACCTGCGGTGGGCCCCTCTCTTAGTTAAACGATAAAATCCTTAAGTGCAGCAAGGATTTCATCAATCTGAGCATCGTTATGGATATTGAGCTCGATTGGCTTGCTGAGGTCAAGTGAGAAGATACCCATTATAGACTTTGCATCGATCACATATCTGCCTGATACAAGATCGAAGTCGGAGTCAAACTTGGTGACTTCGTTTACGAAAGCTTTAACCTTATCGATGGAATTTAAAGAGATCTGTACTGATTTCATTGGTTCATCCTCCTTAGATGATTTTCTTTTCATTAAAGTCATTCTTTAGAATGACTGGTTTTAATGGCTACACTAATAGTAGAATTTTATTTAAAAATTGTCAATATGCAAAATGTATAAATTATAGTTGTGAATTTTGGTGAAAATGAATACAAAGTCTAAAAAAACAGTTGCTTTCCTGTCTTTAGGCTGTAAAGTGAACGCTTATGAGACAGAATCTATTGAAGAAAGTTTTTTGAAAGCAGGATATGAAGTAAAAAATTTCAGTGAGCCGGCAGATGTTTATGTCGTAAATACGTGCACTGTAACCAATATAGCGGACAGAAAAAGTAGACAGATGCTTCACAGGGCGAAAAAACTGAATCCTGATGCAGTTGTTGTTGCAGTGGGGTGTTATGTTCAGGCTCCGCAATCTAAGCTTGAAGATGATGATCTTGTGGATATTCTTGTTGGCAACAGGGGAAAGTCAGAGGTACTGCATCTTGTCGAAGAATATTATGCAAACAACAGAGAAATTGACCTTAAGCATAATGTTATCAGGTCCGGAGATGAAAATGCAAACTGGACGTATGAGGAACAGGAAGTTGATGAGGCACATGGCAAGACCAGAGCAAATATAAAGATTCAGGATGGCTGCAATCAGTTCTGCACCTACTGCATAATTCCTTTTGTAAGAGGGAGAATAAGAAGCAGGAATGCTGATGATGTGATCAAAGAGATCACAAGCCTTGCGGATAAAGGGTATCGTGAAATGGTGCTTACCGGCATACATATAGGATCATACGGTCTTGATGTGGATGGTAAGAGTCACATGGAAGACTTGCTTAAGCGGATAGAGGAAGTACCGGGAGATTTCAGGATAAGACTCGGATCGGTAGAACCAAGACTTATAAGTGAAGGTTTTGTAAAGACTCTCTCCAAACTGACCAAAATCTGCCCACATTTTCACATGTCTTTGCAAAGCGGGTGTGATACAGTATTAAAAAGAATGAATCGACATTATACAACTGCGGAATTTACGCAGAGCGTTGAACTTCTTAGAGAGTATCTGGATGAACCGGGAATAACAACAGATATTATCACAGGTTTTCCTGGCGAAACAGAAGAGGAATTTGAACAGACACTTGAATTTGCTGAGAAGATAGGCTTTTTAAAGGTTCATACATTTCCTTATAGCCGCAGGAGCGGAACCTATGCGGATAAGATGCCTGACCAGATTGCAGAGCAAGTAAAAAAAGAGCGGGAAAGAAGACTTATTGCAGTTGCAAATAAGGCTGCGGAACGCTACCTCCTTAAATTTAATGGAAAGAGTGAGAGAGTTCTTTTCGAGGAAAGAATAAAAGGAAGGGATGACCTTATGATAGGGCATTCAGACAGATATATCGAAGTTAGTGTTCCGGTATCAGATCTTTCAAATGAAAACGGAACAAGGAATTTTGTGACAGTAGACGATCTTTTTCTTTCAAACGGAGGCGATCCTGCCATGAAACATATCATGGTAGGGAGAGTGCTTGCAAAGTGAGGTTAAATAAGGTACAATAGGAACATAGTGTTTTATAGTAAGCAAAGAGTTGATCGAGGATAGAGCTTGCTCTATCAAGTGATATTCTTGGTGATATTATGAGGGGCAGGAGTCCATCCGGCTGTATGTTCCTATGTGAGGCAGAAATATTTAAATTTCTGAGAAAGAAGAGTAGATTTTGGCTGAATTAAACAGTACACAGTATTTCAGTAAAGTTAGTATTGACACTGATGTTTCGGTCAGTGAGGTGCTTAAGAGCGTTTATGATGCGCTCTGTGAGAAGGGCTACAACCCAGTAAGTCAGATCGTAGGTTATATCATGTCAGGTGACCCTACCTATATCACAAATCACAATGGCGCCAGAAGCATGATCATGAAAGTTGAGAGAGACGAACTTCTTGATGAGCTCATGCAGAATTATATCGATACCAGACTTGCAGTCGGAGGAGACAAACATTAATGCGTGTTCTGGGGCTTGATCTGGGAAGCAAAACTTGTGGAGTCGCAGTAAGCGATGAGCTTGGAATGACTGCTCAGGGCGTAGAGGTTATTCGTCGTAAGGATGAAAACAAATACAGAAAGACACTTGCCAGAATTGACGAACTTATTGCTGAATACGACATAGAAAAGATAGTGCTCGGCTACCCTAAAAATATGAATGATACTGTATCAAAAAGGTGTCTTATATCAGAAGAGTTTGCCGAGAAATTAAAAAAAAGGACAGGTTTGCCGGTCATTCTCTGGGATGAGAGGCTTACAACAGTTGCAGCACATGATGTTATGCTTGAAGCGGGACTTTCAAGACAAGAGCGGGAAAAGATCGTAGACAAGGTTGCAGCTGTATTTATACTGGAAGACTATCTCAATGAGATAAATGAATATAAAACAAAAAAGGAAAGAGAACAAAATGTTTGACAAGAAGAATTATTCAACAATTATCCTTAACGACGAAGATGGAAATGAAAGAGAAGTGCTTGTTCTTTGCCGCACATCAGTATCAGGAAACGACTACATTCTTGTTACCGATGATGACATGGAAAAGGAAGAAGTAGAAGTTACTGTCCTTAAGGAAAATAAGGAAGGCACAACAGAGGAAGATATTCAGTATGATGTTGTGGATGACGAAAATGAAGCTGCTGCCATGCTTGATGTATTCAGACAGCTTATGGAAATTCAGGAAAATACTGATGAAGTGCCGGAAGGCGGTAAGTGGACCTGATGAGGTGATTGTGCATGCCTGATGATAGGGAAGAATTTAAGAAAATTTTAAAAAATAAAGGTCTGAAAGTAACTGCTCAAAGAGAGGCTGTATTAAGAGTATTTAAAGATAATCCCGGTAAGCATATGACGGCTGATGAGATATATAGTTTTGTGCGCAGTGACAACCCAGAAATCGGGCTTGCTACAGTTTATAGGACTATTACTCTCTTTGCAGATATAGGACTTATAGAAAAGCTAAATCTTAATGATGGCTTTATCAGATACGAAATAAATCGTGAGACTCCGGGAAGGCACAGGCACCATCATCTTATATGTCTGAAATGTAATAAGGTGATTTCATTTGAAATGGATCTTATGGAGCCTCTTGAATGCGAGATAAAAAAGCGAACAGGCTTTGAGGTTCTTGACCATGAAGTTAAACTGTACGGGTATTGCAAAGATTGTTACAAAAAAATAAATAAAAATTAACGCATTGACAAGGGGACAGGTCTGCCTGAATAAGACCTGTCTCTCTTATTTGCATGAAAAAATAAGATTCTTAAGAGAATCTATAAGATAAAAATAACAGATTACAGGAGGTAGTATGGCGGAAAATGATTTAAATGAAAAAGTGGCTGACGGTGCTGAAAGTATTCTTTCTGAAAAGCCAGAGAGTAAGCTCGAAAAAAAGAACGGCGGCAGATCCTACAGAACAAAAAGAAATCAGGCACAATCCAGACAGGGAGGTGTCAGAAGAACGATGTTCAATAAAAAGAAGCAGGATAAAAATTCAAGTGAGGCACTTAGCAAAGAGGCTGTTGAAAAGCTTCCGGCAGTGTCCAAGAGAACTTCCAAAACCACAAGAGAAGTTAAACCTCGTTCTTTAAAGGAAATGAGAAATAATGCTCATGGAGTAAAGATCATTCCTTTAGGCGGTCTTGAGCAGATCGGTATGAATATAACCGCAATAGAGTATGATAATACTATTGTAGTGGTCGATTGCGGTATGGCATTTCCTGAAGATGATATGCTGGGAATAGATTGTGTCATTCCCGATATAACCTATCTCAAGGATAATATTGATAAGGTAAAGGGATTTGTTATAACTCATGGGCATGAAGATCATATAGGGGCGCTTCCTTATGTGCTTCGCGAGATAAATGTTCCTGTTTATGCTACAAGATTAACGATTGCTATAATAGAAAGCAAGTTGCAGGAACATGGTATGCTTACTAAAACAAAACGAAAGATTGTGAAATATGGTCAGTCAATAAATCTTGGATGCATGAGGGTTGAATTTATCCGTACCAATCACAGTATCAGTGATGCAGCAGCCCTTGCGATATATACACCAGCTGGCACTATTGTTCACACAGGAGATTTTAAGGTTGATTATACACCGGTATTTGGAGACCCAATCGACCTTCAAAGATTTGGAGAAATCGGCAGAAAAGGCGTATTGGCGCTTATGTGTGATTCGACAAATATCTTGAGACCCGGTAATACGATGTCCGAAAAGTCTATCGGAAAGACCTTTGAGACGATCTTTGCTGAGAATAAAACGCGCAGGATAATTGTTGCAACCTTTGCTTCAAATGTAGACAGAGTTCAGCAGATCATCAATTCGGCAGAAAAATATAAGCGTAAAGTCGTGATCGACGGTCGCAGTATGGTAAATATAATAACGATTGCCAGAGAATTAGGGTATATTTCTATAAAGGATGATACACTTATTTCCATTGACCAGATGAAGAATTACAAGGATGATAAGCTTGTGCTTGTGACTACAGGAAGTCAGGGCGAGGAAATGGCGGCTCTTTCGAGAATGGCAGCCAATATTCATAAAAAAGTCACTATTCATCCGGGCGACTGTATTGTGTTCAGTTCATCACCGATTCCCGGCAATGAGAAGCCTGTGAGCAAGGTCATAAATGAACTTACCATGCTGGGAGCAAAGGTTATAATTGAAGATACGCATGTATCAGGACATCCTTCACAGGAAGATGTCAAACTTATATATTCTCTTATAAAACCTAAATATGCGATTCCTGTTCATGGTGAGTACAGACACCTTATCAGGCATAAGGAACTTGCAGAGGATATGGGCGTAGCAAAGGATCATATTTTTGTACTGAAATGCGGTGACATACTTGAACTTGATCAGACGAGAGGCAAGATTACCGGCCATGTTCAGTGCGGCAATGTATTTGTTGATGGTCTTGGCATCGGTGATGTCGGAAATGCTGTAATGAAGGATAGAAAAGTCCTGTCGGAAGATGGTCTTGTTATTACAGTGGTTGTTATGGATGCAAATGCTTCGGTCATTTCAGGACCGGATATAATAAGTCGAGGCTTTGTTTATGTGAAAGAAGCTGAGGATCTTCTGAAAGATGCGAGATTTGCAGCAGAAGATGCACTGTTTAGCGACTTGGACAGAGGAGTGACTGATTACTCTAGATTAAGAAATGATATGAAGGACGCTTTGAGTGATTTTATATGGAAACATACAAAGCGCTCACCTATGATCATTCCTATAATACAAGTGATTTGATGATTCGGGGGATTTTATGTCAAAACGTAGTTCTGCTGAAAGAATTGTACTTGCGGCGTTAAAGGAAACTTTGCAGGTCTTTCTCAATGTGGTTTTTTATGTACTCGTTATTTTTGTTGTGGTCAGGGCAAGTAAATATGTCTATACAGCGGCTTACCAGATCTTTGGCTCTGTAAGCGTAACGCAGGGAGAGGGACATAAGGAAAAAATCACTGTAGCTGACGGAGAGTCGACAATGACGGTTGCAAAAAAACTTGAGAAGAAGGGGCTTATAGCAGATAAATATACTTTTTATATCAGATCGAAGCTTACGAAGCAGTATATGCAGCCGGGCACCTATACAGTAAGCAGTTCTATGGATTATGATAAGATCTTCTCTGTTTTGTCAGGAAAAGAAAGTGAAGATGAAAAGTAGGCGAGCTTTTTTGATATGTCGTATTGCGAAGTAATACATTCTGTATCAGCTTGCTGTACCTTAGTGCTTTCGCTTTGCAAAAACACAATATACGTTGAGCGAATGGTTCCTTTTATTAAGTTGTTATGAAGACCTGTCCTGTGTTGCAGGACGGGTCTTTTTAGATTAGAAAGGTTTCGGATAAGAATGGAAATAGATGAAGAGAGGTTTCAGGTATATCTTGAATGTCTTCCGGATGATCTTCCTGACCATCTAAAGGACCTTGAGATAAAAGCTAAGAAAAATAGAATACCCATTATCAGAAAAGACAGTCAGAAGTTGATAAAATTCATGCTAAGGCTTAAAAGACCTGCTCATATTCTTGAAGTTGGAACTGCAACAGGTTTTTCATCCCTTATTATGGCACAATATTCACCGAAGAAGGCTGATATTTTTACGATAGAAAAAGACCATGAACGTGCAGAAGAGGCACAGGAAAATTTCAACCTGTATGACAAAGAAAACAAGATAAGACTCGAAGAGGGAGATGCTGCAGAAATACTGGAAAGGCTTGCAGCAGACCCTACAAAAAAGAAATATTATGATTTTATATTTATGGATGCGGCAAAGGGACAGTATATAAACTTTCTGCCTTATATAAGAGTTTTATTAAGGGGAAGGGGAATCCTTATAACTGATAACATACTTCAGGAGGGAAGCCTTCTTGATTCCAGATATATGGTTCCAAGAAGAGACAGAACGATCCATGCGCGTATGCGGGAATATGTAGATGCGCTTATGAAGGACAAGCACATGGACACTGTTCTGCTCTCGGCAGGCGATGGCATGACACTATCTGTAAGGAAAGGATAAAGATGGAAAATAATAAAGGACTAGCCAGCCAAAATAATCGCTACGCGATGGCTGGCAGAGTAGAGCATCATGCAGAGCATGATGCTCCAATAACAAGAAAACCTGAACTTTTATGTCCGGCAGGGTCGCTGGAAGTGCTTAAAGTGGCGGTAAGGTACGGCGCGGATGCGGTGTATATCGGCGGTGATGCCTATGGACTCAGGGCAAAAGCACATAATTTTTCCTATGAGGATATGAAAAAAGGAATAGAGTATGCTCACAGCCACAATGTTAAGGTGTACGTTACAGCCAATATTTATGCGCATGACAGAGATCTTGATGGGATACATGAGTACTTTAAGGAACTTGCAAAAATAAAGCCGGATGCAGTACTTATTGCTGACCCAGGTGTATTTATGATCGCAAAGAAAGAAATGCCTGAGATGGAACTTCATATAAGCACGCAGGCAAACAATACAAATTATGAGGAATTTAATTTCTGGTATTCTCTTGGAGCAAAGAGAGTGGTTTCTGCAAGAGAGCTTTCCATTGAAGAGATAAAGGATATCAGAGCACATATAGACCCTGACAGGGAAATAGAAAGCTTCGTTCATGGCGCGATGTGCATTTCTTATTCCGGAAGATGCATTTTATCTAATTATTTTACTGGAAGAGACGCAAATCAGGGCGAGTGTACACATCCATGCAGGTGGAAATATTATGTTACAGAGGAAACCAGACCCGGCGAATACCTTCCTGTAGAGGAAAATGAACGCGGAACATATATTTTTAATTCAAAAGACCTCTGCATGGTCGGACACATACCAGAACTTATGGATGCCGGAATAGACAGCTACAAGATAGAAGGAAGAATGAAAACGGCTCTTTACGTTGCAACTGTTGCAAGGACATACCGCAAGGCGATCGACGAATATCTTGAGTCACCGGAATTATATAAGGAGCATCTGAGTCTTTATCAGACAGAGATAGAAAAGTGTACATACCGCAGATTTACAACAGGATTTTTCTTTGGAAAACCTGGTGCAGATGAGCAGATATATGATTCCAATACCTATATCACCGGCTGTACTTATTACGGCTATGTTCACAGCTTTGATGAAAAAGGAAATCCTGTATTTGAACAGAAAAATAAATTCAGTGTCGGTGAAGATATAGAGATAATGAAACCGGATGGAAGAGATATAAAGGTAAAAGTCCTTGAAATGTATGATGAATATGGAAATCCTATGGAATCATGCCCTCATCCGAAGCAGAATGTACATATTGTATTATCAGAAAAACCGGAACTTTTTGATCTTTTAAGAAGTTGCCCTGAATAATGCATTGTAACTTAATATAAATTTACTTGAAAATACAAACACAATAAACTATACTTGATTTAGTATTAATCTTTTTTAATGAAAGATAAATTTATTGAAGTTAAAAGGAGAGTATAAGGATGGATGACAAGAAGCTTTACAACGAATGGCTCACAAGCCCTGTTTTTGATGAAGCTACCAAGAAGGAGCTTGAAAGCATCAAGGGGAATGATGCTGAGATCAGGGACAGGTTCTATAAGGATCTGGAATTTGGAACAGGGGGCCTAAGAGGTGTCATCGGTGCCGGAACAAACCGCATGAATCTTTATACGGTAAGACGTGCTACTCAGGGACTTGCAGACTATATCAAGGAGCAGAAGAGAGAATCATGGGGTGTTGCGATTTCCTATGATTCAAGGCACATGTCTCCTGAATTTGCAGATGCTGCTGCACTTGTTCTTAACGCAAATGGTATTAAGGCATACGTTTTTAATTCATTAAGACCTACACCGGAACTTTCTTATGCAGTCAGAACTCTTGGCTGTACAGCAGGTATCATGGTAACAGCCAGTCATAACAGACCGGAATACAATGGTTATAAGGTATACTGGGATGACGGCTGCCAGATCACAGCCCCTGTTGATTCAGATATCATAAGTCTTGTAAAGAACACAAAGTTTGAAGATATCAAAACTATGGACAGACTTACAGCTATAAAGAAGGGTCTGTACTTTGTTATCGGCAGTGAGATTGACGATGCTTATACAAAAGAGCTTAAAGATCTTATCCTTAACATTGATTCTATAAAGAAGTGCGCAGAGAAGTTAAAGATCGTATATACACCTTTCCATGGAACAGGTAATGTTCCTGTTCAGAGAATGCTTCGCGAGCTTGGATTTAAGAATGTTTACATAGTAAAAGAGCAGGAAGAACCGGACGGAGATTTTACTACACTTGAATATCCAAATCCGGAAGACAAGAAGGCATTCAAGCTTGCACTTGAACTTGCAAAGAAAGTAGATGCGGATATCGTTCTTGCAAATGATCCTGATGCAGACCGTCTTGGTGTTTATGCAAAGGATGTTAAGACAGGCGAATATAAAGTATTTACCGGCAATATGTCCGGCATGCTTCTTGCTGAGTATGAGCTTTCCCAGAAGAAGGAAAGAGGACTTCTTAAGCCTGACAGTACGCTTATCACTACTATCGTTTCAACCAACCTAGCAAAGAAGGTTGCAGAGGCTTATAACTGCCGTTATATAGAGGTTCTTACAGGCTTTAAGTATATTGGCGAGCAGATCAAATATATGGAAGAAAAGCATGACGGAACATATGAGTTCGGCTTTGAGGAAAGCTATGGCTGCCTTATCGGTACACATGCAAGAGATAAAGATGGTATCATGGCAGTAACAGGACTTTGCGAAGCAGCCGCATATTATATGGATCACGGCATGACCCTTTGGGATCAGATGCTTGCCATGTATGAAAAGTATGGCTATTTTAAAGAAGGAATCTACACTGTTACTCTTGCAGGTGAAGATGGAGCAAAGCAGATTGAAAATATCATGAATAAGCTCCGTAATGACCCTCCGAAGGAAATCGCAGGTCACAAGGTCCTTGAATTCAGAGACTACAAGAATGATGTGGCAAAGAACATTGAAACAGGCGAGACAAAGAAGACAGGACTTCCTGTAAGCAATGTGCTTTACTTCGATATGGCTGACGATGCATGGGCTTGCGCAAGACCTTCAGGTACAGAACCTAAGATTAAGTTCTATGCCGGAGTAAAGGGAAACAGTCTTGAAGATTCCGAAAAGAAACTCGACGAACTTATGACAGCACTCGAGGGACTTTCAAAGTAATACATACGGCTGCCCATACATTTAAAACCTGTCGGCAGTGTATGGGGCAGCCGGACATCTAAAGACTATACTTTCCATAGAAGGGCAGGTGGTTTTATGAGACTGACATTTATCGGTGCAGATCATGAAGTTACAGGAAGTGCTCACTTTCTGCAAGCCTGTGGCAAGAACATTCTTATTGATTATGGTATGGAGCAGGGATTGAACGTTTTTGAAAACGCAGACCTCCCTGTCAACATATCAGACATTGATTATGTACTTGTCACACATGCACACATAGACCACACAGGAATGATACCTAAACTCTATGTGAATGGATTCAGAGGAACGGTGATCGCAACTAAAGCAACCTGTGAACTTGCCCAGATTATGCTGCTTGACAGCGCACATATTCAGGAATTTGAGGCAGAATGGCGCAACAGAAAGAACAAGAGAGCAGGTAAGCCACTATACATACCAGCTTACACAAGCGACGATGTTTCAGCAGTCATGAGGCATTTTAAAAGCGTAGATTACAATGAAACGATAAAGCTTGTTGACGGTATAAATATCCGTTTTACAGATGTCGGACATTTACTTGGCTCTGCTTCGATACAGGTTGAAATAACTGAGAACGAACTTAAAAAAGTTATCTGTTTTTCAGGCGACATAGGAAATTTCAACCAGCCCCTCATTAAAGACCCTGAATATACTACAAAAGCGGACTATGTAGTTATGGAGGCAACCTATGGAGACAGACTTCATGAGGAAAGTGATGATTTTGTAGGGAAACTTACAGAGATAATCCAGACTACATTTGATGCAGGTGGAAATGTTGTTATTCCGTCATTTGCTGTAGGAAGAGCCCAAGAACTCCTTTATTTTATCAGAATGATAAAGGAAGAAAACCTGGTGAAGGGATACGATGATTTTAAGGTTTATATTGATTCGCCGCTAGCGGTTGAGGCAACACAGATATTTTCAAGAAATCAGTATGAGTGTTACGACGAGGAGGCAATGGAACTTATCAACAGAGGGATAAACCCGATAAGTTTTCCGGGTCTCAAGACTGCCGTAACAAGTGATCAGTCGGTTGCCATAAACCACGACAAGTCACCTAAAGTTATCATTTCAGCATCAGGAATGTGTGATGCGGGTCGTATAAGGCATCACCTTAAGCATAATCTTTGGCGCAGCGAATGTTCGGTCGTATTTGTTGGCTATCAGGCACATGGAACGCTTGGACGCGCCCTCTTAGAGGGAGCTGAGGAAGTACAGGTCTTTGGTGAAGATATAAGCGTATGTGCGAAAATTTATAAACTTGAAGGACTTTCCGGTCATGCAGACAAAAACGGTCTGCTTAAGTGGATTGGCTGCTTTACCCCTAAGCCGGAGCATGTATTTGTTGTACATGGTGAAGATACGTCGTGTCAGAATTTTACAGCTACTCTAAAAGAGCTTGGACACAAGGCTGATGCTCCATACAGTGGTTCGATCTTTGACCTTTCAACAGGCGAGTGGATTTACGAGGCGGAACCTGTTGTGATCAAGAATGACAAGACCAAGAAAGCAAAAGTTAACAGTGTATTCGAGAGGCTTTTTGCAGCCGGACAGCGACTTCTTACTGTTATCAGCCATAATAAAGGCGGCACGAATAAGGACCTTGCAAAATTTACAGATCAGATAAATTCACTTTGCGATAAATGGGATCGTTAAGAAAAACGAAGAGGAGAGTACAAATGGAAGATGCCAGCGAAAAACTTGACGTGAAGATAGCTGAAAAGCTTAATACTCTTCAGGTATCATCAAGACAGGATATGCTCACTGGTTTATGGAATCAGGCATATCTTAGAGAAAAAGTAGATGCGTATGTTGAAGCCGGACTGAATAAAGGAACCCTCTTTCTGATCAATATCGATAATTTCGGAGCTGTAAATGAGAACTATGGACATATAATGGGTGATGCGTGCCTTGTTGAATTTGCTGAGATCTTAAAATCATCATTCAGAGACAATGACATAGAGGCGAGATTATCGGGAGATGAGTTTGCGGTATTTCTTGGAGGCAAGCTTTCAAGCAAAGATGTGGAGAGCATTGCTAATAAGCTGATGGACGCCACTTCAGCCGGCTTTGTTTCAATGAATATCGACAGAGAAGTTACTATATCGATAGGCGTTTCTCAGGCTCCATCAAACGGTATTGACTACATTTCTTTGTATCGTAAGGCAGCAGAAGCTCTCAGCAGAGTAAAGAGAGCAGGTAAAAATGATTTTCTCATGACTGAGTCTGACAGCGAAGAAAAAAAGAAGATCAATACCATTGCAGATATGCAGATGGTTAAAAGTCTTATAACAGAGAGACGTAAGCCGCAGGGTGCTCTCAAGGTCGAGTACGATGGTTTCAAGCATATTTACCAGTTCCTTACAAGGTATTCAGACAGGACGGAGACAGATATTGAAATTGTACTTTTTACACTTTCAAGACCGGATGGGCACATGATCGATCCGGTGACTCTTTCGGAGGCAATGTTTGACCTTGAAAATATCATAAAGATCTCGTTAAGGATTGGTGATGTTGCCACAAAGTATTCTTCCTGTCAGTACCTTGTAATGCTAATCGGAGCAAAAGACAAGGATTCTGTAAATGTGGCAGAGCGAGTTGTAAATAATTATAAGGCGTACGCAGATAAGTATGCGATCAATATTAAGTTTGACACAGAAAATGTTTCAAGTGAAGAGCTTAAAGGTTGAAATGAATGGAAATTGAAAAAAAGTTTCTTATAACGGAGATTCCAGGAGATAAGGAAGCCTATAGACATTATGAGATTGAACAGGCATACCTGTGTTCTTCTCCGACTGTAAGAATCAGAAGAAGGGATGATGAATACTTCCTTACTGTCAAGTCTAAACCTGCAAAGGATAAGGCAGGAAAAGGCAATACACTTGTAAATGAGGAATATGAAATAAATATCCCCAAAGAAGCCTATGAACATCTCTATACCAAGATTGATGGAGACTCACTTGCAAAGACAAGATATCTTGTTCCGCTTGCAGGCGGACTTACAGCAGAAGTAGATATATTTAAGGGAAGGCTTTTGGGTCTGCAGTTTGCAGAGGTGGAGTTTCCGGATATCAGAACGGCAGAAGAATTTGTTATGCCTGATTGGTTTGTCCGAGATGTTTCAGGAGACAGAAGATATAGAAATTCGGAAATCATAAAGCTTGATAAGTACGATGAAAAGTATTTTTCTGACTGAATACCTTCTGTCAGGTGTTCTTACTGCAACTTGGTTGCATTTAGAAAAATATTGTGCTATTATTTAAACCGTCAGTGTTATACTGGCGGTTTTTTTATTGTTTAAGGAGGCGTAAAATGACTAAAATAGACATAATTTCCGGTTTTCTCGGAGCTGGCAAGACTACACTTATCAAGAAACTTATAAAGGAATCTCTTGCAGGACAGCAGGTTGTCCTTATTGAAAACGAATTTGGCGAAATTGGCATAGATGGTGGATTCCTTAAGGAATCAGGTATCCAGATCAATGAGCTTAATTCAGGCTGTATCTGCTGTTCACTTGTAGGCGATTTTGGTAAGGCACTTAAGGATGTAGTGGATCAGTATCATCCGGACAGGATCATCATTGAGCCATCAGGCGTAGGCAAACTTTCAGATGTTATCAAGGCTGTTGCAAGAGTACAGGAAAAGCTTGAAGGAGTTTTACTTAATGCTTTTGTTGCCGTAGTTGATGGTACCAAGACTCTTATGTATATGAAGAATTTTGGTGAATTCTACAATAACCAGATTGAAAATGCAAATACTATAATCATAAGCCGTTCACAGAAAATGACAGAAGAAAAGCTTCAGGCTGTAGTAGATGCTATAAAAGAACATAATGATAAGGCTGTTGTTATAACAACCCCATGGGAAAGCCTTTCAGGAGATCAGATCGTAAAGGCAATGGAGCAGGGCGACAGTCTTGTAAAGGAACTTGTCTTTGAAGAAGACGATGTTCTTGATGAAGAAGGACATGAGCACCACCATCATCACCATCATGATGACGAAGATGAGCATGAGCACGAACATCACCACCATGATGATGACGACGATGATGATGAACATGAGCATCACCATGATCATGACCATGAGTGCGAAGGTGAAGAGTGCCATTGTCACCATCACCACCATCATCACGGTCATGATGCAGACGAGGTATTTGATAGCTGGGGAACAACAACACCTAAGAAGTTTGATAAGACTGCACTTGATGGCATGCTTAATAAGCTTGCAAATGACGAAGAAACTTATGGTATCATCCTTCGTGCAAAGGGTGTATTTGAACAGGCAGACGGAAAGTGGATGGAATTTGACCTTACTCCTGGCGAGTATGAGATAAGAGATAATGCAGCTGCGGATGTAACAGGCAAGCTCTGCGTAATCGGTTCAAAGCTCAACCATGCGGCTCTTTCAGAACTTTTCGGAGTAGAGGGCAGAAAGCTTTCTGAATGAACGATTGCTTCGCATTGCGAAGGAACCAAGTATCCACTTCGTGGATACAGCATAAACTGTAAGGTGCATTAGTTTAATTAACAGGTATTTTATATGAGTAAAAAAGATATCCCTGTATATATGTTTACAGGAATGCTCGAAAGTGGAAAAACATCATTTATAAGAGATACTCTTACTGATGGTGAATTTGAAGACGGGCAAAAGTCATTATATCTTCTTTGCGAGCAGGGAGAAGTTGAAATAGACCCTGCCCTGCTTAGAAGAAATCTTATAACCACGCATATCATTGAAGAACAGCAGCTTTTCACAGAAGATTATTTAAACCAGCTTGAAGATAAATTTAAGCCGGACAGGATTCTTCTTGAAATAAATGGTATGTGGAAGCCTCAGGAACTCATAGATCAGTTTCCAGAGAATTGGGTTCTTGCCCAGTGCATTGCACTTGTTGACGGGTCAACATTTGAAACTTATATGAGTGCTATGGGCGGGCTTGTCATGGAGCAGGTTAAGCCGGCAGACCTTGTAGTATTTGACAGAGTAGATGATGAAGAGGACAGAGGGTCATACAGAAGAAGAGTAAAGGCACTTAATCGCAGGGCACAGATCCTTTTTGAGGATGAAAAGGGAAACCTTGATGATGCTTATGCAGATACGCTTCCGTTTGATATAACAGGTCCTGTGATCAATCTTGATGATGATGATTTTGGACTCTGGTATATGGATGCCATGGATCATCCTGAAAATTATAATGGAAAGACTATCAAATTCCGTGGTATGGTCTATAGGCATAAATCATTTCCGGATGACAAGCTTGTGCCTGGAAGATTTGCTATGACATGCTGTGAGGCGGATATACAGTTTATCGGTTTTGTCTGCCATGCTCCAAATGCAAAGGATTTTGAACAAAAGGCATGGATAAATCTTGAAGCAACAATGAAATACGAGTACTGTAAAGACTATCAGGGCAAGGGAATAGTTCTTTACTGTGACAAGCCGCTTGAGGCAGCACAACCAGGTGAGCAGCTCTGCTATTTTACTTAATTATAGTTGTCGCTCATCGCCGATAGGCGATTGCCCAATGAGCGATGTTTACGATGATAACATTTAGGGAACCGTACCAAGGTTCCCTTTTTAGTTATTTGTTCTCGTTTTTGCCGGTGTTCATAAAAATCTTATAAATTTCAAAATTAAATCTTTTAAATATAACTCGAGTGATTTATAATAAAAGAAAAAGATTTTGTATCTGTGAATAAATGCTATTAAAACTATTTGAAAAGATAATCGTTATCACGAACTTCACAAATTACAATAACAAAAAATTGTCGTAAAAATAGAAATTTTCCTCTTATAAATTATTTTCTCGAGTGTACCGATATATAGTGTGGTGTGGATGATATTATTATAAGCTTTATTCAGGAAAGGAGCAACAATGGCAAAAACAACAGTAAAGACTTCAGTGAATCTGAAGCAGGGTAAGGTCAAGAAAAGTATAGGAGGCACGCTGCTTAAAACACTGATTCCTATGATCGTTGCAGGAATTGTTTTAATCATTGTGATTCTTGTTACTCAGGGAAGGAATGCGATTCAGGAAATTGCTCTGCTTGACCTTAAAAGTGAGGGTAGAGCGAATGCACTTGAGCTTGGTACATCCTTCCGTATGCTTACAGCAAAATTCGGGGAATATTGTGATACATTGGAGCAGATGCCGATTGAAGATCATTCAGTGGGTCATAAAGCAACTACAGATTATATCAAGCCTACTACAGACTATAATGTAATCGAAAATACTGGACTTTACATCGGCTATTCTGATGATTCATATACTTTTGCAAATGGTACAGTTGAACCAGATGACTGGAAGGCAACAGAAAGAGACTGGTATAAGCTTGGAGCAGAGAATCAGACATTTGTAGAAACACAGCCTTATGTTGATGCTGCAACAGGAAAAACCTGCGTAACTTTTACTCGTGCGATTGATTTTTATGATGGCAGTTTTGGTGTTGCTGCTACAGATGTTTTCCTTACAGATCTTCAGAAAAAAGTAAATGAGCTTACTCCTATGAAGACAGGTGGCTCGGCCGTTTTGGCAGGGGATTATATTGTTTCCTACTTTAATTCTGATTACAATGGCAAGCTTGTTTCAGAAACAGACAGTAAGTATCTGAAGGCTGTCAAAGCATTTGCAGATAGTGGCAGTGAAGAACCTACTATAATCAGACAGGATACCTCAGGCAAGGATTATTATGTTGCTGCTTATCCTATTCAGGGTACAAGCTGGACATTGATATCTTCAGTTGCAGTGTCAGATGTTATGGCGGAATCCAACCATTTTATGATGATTGCCATAATCATCATGATTCTTGTAATTGTTGCCATTACGGTGGTTATCATAATCCTTGTCAACAAGGTTATCACAAGTCCTGTTAATAAACTTTCTGCAGGAATTCTTAAGATATCCGGTGGTGATTTTACAGTTAAGATGCCGGAGGATAAGGGTGATGAGATAGGGCTTATATGCAAGGAAATGACTTCCTTTGTAAATATAATGAATGATTCAATGAAATCTATCCAGGGAATGTCAGAAGAACTTCGTACTTCTTCAGATGAGTCCAAGGCAGCTGCAGAAAGCATGTGTACAGAGGCCGAGAACCAGTCGGTTTCTATGGGACAGATAGAAGAGACCATGAACGATATTTCAAAGGCAGTAACAGAACTTGCAGAGAATGCTACAAACCTTGCTCATGCAGTTTCAGATCTGACAGATAATGGAAATCAGACAAACGATACAATGCTTCAGCTTGTTGAACAGTCAAAGATTGGTCAGCAGGATATGACTGCTGTTGAAAAGAGCATGAAGGATATAACTGTCTCAATGAGCGATATGAATGATGTTGTAACAACAGTCGGCGAGTCGGCAAAGCAGATCACTGAAATCGTTCAGATGATTGACTCTATTGCAGAGCAGACAAACCTTCTATCACTTAATGCTTCTATTGAGGCTGCACGTGCAGGTGAAGCTGGAAGAGGGTTTGCTGTTGTAGCTGATGAGATAGGTAAGCTTGCTCTTAGTAGTCAGGATGCCGCAAAGAATATAAGTGATATCATTGGGCAGGTAACAGGACTTATTGATGATCTTTCAACAAAGTCAAAGGAGAATACAGAATCAATCAGTGTCAGCAGTGAGGCTGTTAAACGTGCCGGTGTAAGTTTCAACAAGATTTATGATGATCTTAATGCTGCAGCAGTTACTATGGAAAATATGATAGAGCGAATGGGTACTGTAAATGATATAGCCGCATCTGTAGCCGCTATATCAGAAGAACAGTCAGCAAGCTCAGAGGAGATCAATGCAACAGTTACAACCCTTGCTGAAAGCGCAAAGGATATTGCAGAGGAAAGCCATGGCGTTGAACTGACTGCAAATTCCGTATCCGATTCCGCACTTTCAATCAACGATGAACTTTCAAAGTTCAAGATCCATTGATAAAAAACAAGACCATTTTTAGTGGATGCCAACGCAGTATAAATAAGTTAATAAATGTAATTAAAAGGGAGCGACAACCAGAAATGGTTGCCGCTCTTACTTGTGTTGTTTGGAGCAGTAATATTTTTGAAACTTTAGATATAGCTTACAGTCTCTTCAAGTGTCTTGCTTATGTTGTGAGGCGGGAGAGGCTTGACACCTTCTACTGCATAGCCGAGATCCATGAGAGCGACTATATGCTCATTTTCAGGAAGACCGAGGTCTTTTTTTAGCATGTCCGGATCAAAGCGGTTCAGCCAACAGCTGTCCACACCGGCATTGTAAGCGGCAAGGACCATGTGAGTTGTGACTATGGTTACGTCTTCTACACCTGAGTTATATTTTCCGCCCGGATATGAATAGAGATCATCGTCCTTGTAGGCTATAACAAGAACTGTTGGAGCATTGTAACGGCAAATAGTATTCTTGTCTATTTTTGCAAGAGCTTCGGTGGTATTTGCTACATAGATGTGCTGTGGCTGTATGTTTTTGGCAGTTGGAGCAAGGAGACCTGCTTTAAGGATCTCGGTTATTTTTTCTTCTTCTACTTTTTTGTCGCTGAATTTTTTACACGAATATCTGTTTTGTATTACTTTATTGAATTCCATTTTCTATACCTTGATGCAGGCAGTGGATACCGGTGACATGCCTGCTATTGACACTGGCGTATTTTTAAAATAACTATCAACTCAATTTTAGCTAATCTTGTAATAAAAATCAACAAGATTTGAAGTGTTCAGTATTGTAAAATATTTTGGCAAAAGTTATAATGAGAGAGATTTGAGACATATTAGTGTGTCTTAGTAAAGAAGTATAAAGGGGTTTACTTATGATCAGTGGTACAAGAGGTAAAGAAGTTTCTTTAAGGGATGGACGTTTGCTTAAACGTGAATCTGACAACAGAACTTATATGATGAGTCTTTCGGACGAGCATCTTTTAAGAAATTTCAACTTGGAAGCAGGAAGATTTACTAACAGAGAAATCGATACAAAAACACTTGGCGGTTGGGAATCATCAACTTGTCAGCTCAGAGGTCATTTTTTAGGTCACTGGCTTTCTGCAGCAGCATTTATAATTGAAGAAACAGGAGACATAGAAGTAAAGGCAAAGGCTGATGCCATTGTGCATGAGCTTGCTATCTGTCAAAAGGATAACGGCGGCGAATGGGTTGGTTCAATACCTGAAAAGTATCTTACATGGATTGGTCAGGGCAGACCTATCTGGGCTCCACAGTATACTCTTCACAAGACTTTTATGGGGCTTGTGGATATGTATAAATATGCGGGGAACAAGGAAGCACTTGAAGTTGCAGACCGTTTTGCGGACTGGTTCTATGATTGGAGTGGAAAGTATACAAGAGAAGAGTTCGACAATATTCTTGATTTTGAGACGAGCGGTATGCTTGAAGTCTGGGCAGATCTTTTAGAGTATACAGGAAAAAAGGGAAAATACCAGACGCTTCTTTCAAGATATTATAGAGGAAGGCTATTTGATCCGCTTCTTTGCGGAAAGGATGCTCTTACAAATATGCATGCGAACACCACTATTCCTGAGATCTTAGGCTGTGCAAGGACTTACGAGGTCACAGGAGAGAAAAAGTGGCTTGATATTGTCAAGGCTTATTGGAAATGTGCTGTAACAGACAGAGGATATTTTGCAACAGGTGGTCAGACACAGGGTGAGGTCTGGACACCTAAGTTTAAGCTTAAAAAGCGTCTTGGTGACAAGAATCAGGAACACTGCACGGTTTACAACATGATAAGGCTCGCTGATTTTCTTTTTAAGGAGACAGGCGAAGCTTCTTACCTTCAGTATATTGAATACAATATGGCAAATGGTATCCTTGCACAGTCTTATTGGGGCGATGTTCAGACAGAGAGTCATAAGACAAGCAGCGGACTTCTTACATATTTCCTTCCTTTGAAGGCAGGAAGCAGGAAGAACTGGGCAGGAGCAAGAGATGCGTTTTTCTGTTGCCATGGAACTATGGTTCAGGCAAATGCAGGTATGAATAAGAGAATTTTCTATAAGGATAGACAGAAGATTTTCGTGGGTCAGTATGTAAATTCTGATCTGAATGAAGATGGCTTTAAGCTTCATTTATATGAGGATACAATGACAGGCCTTCTTCAGGACTCAAGTGAAAATAATGCGAAGCAGACTGTAAACGATATAGCCGGAGCTCACGCAGAAAAGCCTGATTTTAAGAAATATGTCATAAGGTTTGAGGGCGAGGTTCCGGAGAAAACAGAGATAGAAATAAGGATTCCTGACTGGATAACAGGTGAGGCCAGGATCTTTGTAAATGATGATCTTTTTGCAAAGACATCTGATGAAAATAGTTTTGTGCCGGTAACAGGGCATTTTAACAAGGATACTGTTATAACAGTGTTGCTTCCAATAGGGGTTAGATTCATTCCGCTTCCGGATGATCCTGACATGGGAGCCTTTAGGTACGGCAGGGATGTTCTCGCCGGTATAACTGAAGACGAGAGGATAATCTATCTTGAAGAGGGTGAGAAGCCGGAAGATGAGCTTGCCAGTGATTCGGAGCGTCAGTGGGGCACATTTAATACATTTTACAGGACTGAAAATCAAGACCCTGGAATCAATTTCATGAAGATAAATGATGTGGGATATGATGCATATCAGATTTATTTTAAGGTGAAAAGAAAATATAGTAAGTGATCTTGAAATAAAGAGTGAATCCTCGCAGATACACTTAAGGTGGTCTGCGGGGATTTTTGCGTAGGAATGCTTTAGAGAAGTACAGCAGTAAAGCA
>CADBPM010000111.1 GCA_902796595.1 uncultured Lachnospiraceae bacterium
AAGTTAAGTGTTTCTGATTGCCATTATTCATAATTATCTCCAATCTGCACAGGCAGGCAATCAGCTGCCCGAACATTATATAGAGATCTATATGTGAATATCAATATGACAAGTATATATGTGTAAGAGTAACTTCCATAACCCTAGAATTTACTCTTGCAAACTGGAATTAAAAATTACATTTAAGTTATTCTAGATAACAGATATTTTCTAAAGTATTTCGCAAACATATGTTCTTTATTATATCAAATAAAAAAGAGAAGCACAATACTTGCTTCTCTACATTACTGCCGGCGACCGGGATCGAACTTTTAGTAGTCTCGTAAAGCCGCAGAGAAAGGGGCTTCGCCGACCCCGCCTCTTTTTTGTACCAAATTTGTACCACTTTCGTGTAGTAAAGGGCACTACCATTTACCGAATAAAAAATGTATTTTATATAGCCAAATAGCATATGTCGCAGTATCCTTTACATAAGACATTGCCTATAATTTACTCAGCTACCCCATATATAACTTCGATATTTGTAGTCTCTATTTCAAGGCATTGTGCAGTAAGTTCTCTGATCCTGCTTTTCATCTCAGCATCTTCAATGTCAGCTTTACTAACAATATAAATGCATGCTTCGCTTATACTATTATCATTAGCATTGCAAACAATATCCAGCCGTATATTAGTAATATTTTCATTATCCAGAGCCTTAATCTTCTTTTTCACCTCTATCTCTTTATTATGCAATTCGACAGCTTCAGCTGATACCTCATTTTTCTCAGAAAACTCTCCCGAAACCATATCCTGTTTCATAGCGTCAACAGTGCTGAACAGTGCCACAACGGCAATGAGTGTGACTATTATGACTGCAACACCAACTGCTATATTTCGCTTTCTACGTATTTCCTTTCTTATAGATTTTATTATTTTCTGATCATGCCGGGATCTTTCAGCGGTATGTGTAGCCCCATCTTTAAGCTGACTATAGTATTTCTTACAACCTTCACATTCAGCTATATGATTTTCGACTATTTCTTTACTGTCATTCGAAAGAACATCGTCCACATACAGTGGAATAAGATCTCTTACAACGTTACAGGTTATTTTTCCCATTTCTGCATTTCCTCCTTAATAATCAGCCTTGCCCTATGATAAGTGACACGTGCCCAGCTTTCTGTTTTTCCAAATAATTCACCAATATCAGAAAACGACAACTCTCCAAAAGTCCTTAGTGAGAATACTTCTTTGTAAGGTTCTTTCATATTATGGATAATATGATGCGCTCTTTTCGAATCTGCTCTAAAAAGGATCACCTCTTCTATTGAGGTTACAGGTTCTCCATATTCATCCGGCAATTCCTCAAGCTTTGCGTTTGCCTTTGTATAATTCAAATATGTATTCTTAGCAATCTGGCACAGCCATACCTTTATACTCGAGTCACCGCGGAAACCATCTATCTTTTCCATTGCCTTAAAGAACGTCTCCTGCGTAATATCCTCTGCCACAGTCTGATTTCTGGAGATGGTCATAATATACTTATATACAACCGAGAAATACTCGTCATATATGCTTTCGATATCCATCGCTTTTTCTCCTCCTGTATATATGACAATCTAAAATGCAAAACGTTACAGCCCATGTTAATTATTTTTGAGTTTCTCTTATTTCTCCATGCTCTGTTATACAATAAGAACCTTCAGCAAACAATTACTGAAGGTTCCCTATCTTCCCAAGTACGGACTTATAAATCATAGATCTTCTGATTTTGCATCCTGCAGCCAGTCCATAGAACATAAGTATTCATAAAAAGTCCTGTATTCTGGAACCGGCCATTTTCCTTCGACATACTCTATCAGATCCGACTCGGCGCAATAATCTTCATCAATGCATTTTCCGTATACAGTTAATGCATCGCTACTATCCCCAGTCCAGTAATCGCCGGTTTCAACATCAAAAATCAATGTCTGATACTTTTCTCCACCCTCAGGAAGTCTGTCCGCCTCCACAAGGTCAAGCACTATAAAGTGGTAGTGTTCCAATAAAGCAGCTTGTTCTCTAAGTCCATCCAAGCTTTGACTCACGCTACATGTTACATAGTTTGCACTGTTTCCTTGGACATTTTTATATGTCCGGTATATTGCTTCATAATTATCGTTATGTCTATAAAAATCATTTAGATCATATTTCATGGTGTGCCTGAATATACTGGAATCAAAATACCACTCTTCCTCTTCTTCATCATATTTTTCTGCCAATGATACAAATGAGCATTTATAAACATTCGGACATTGTATTACTTCATCCTCAGTCGCATCTGCTTTTAATGGAAGCATATTGCCACATCCCATTAAACACACAATCAAGTTTATGACCAAACCCACACAACAAATCTTTTTCATTGCAATAGCCCTCACTTTATTACATCTTTTGCTTCATACTCCGAAGTGAATGATATATTTTTGCCCACTTTCAGCCTGCGAGATCATATTCTTAAGCTCTTTCATATTATCTTTCTCAGAGACAATCCTCTCAAATAACTCCAAAGACTCAGGGGGAATCAGTGATACACCATGATAAGCCAAACCTTTCTCCTGCCTATTTATTGAATGCCAGTAGCATTTCATTTCCTTTAGTTCATCAAGAATAGGCAAAAGAGATTCATCCTCAACAAATATGCAATTGTACTTGTCTGGTTCATATTCTTCATATTGAATGCCAGGTCGCGGATCTTCTGGCATTATTCCAAAACCATGTCTTAACATCATGTTCACCCGATTATCTTTTCTGTATACATAAAAAGAAGCATGTGTTTTTATTACCAAAACACATGCTTCTATGATATCACAACATATGACTCGCAACATATATTTAGCCTAGCATCCACTTAATACTATGGCGATGTTGACCCATTATAATTATATAAACGAGCATGCCTCGTTATAGCAAGAAACATACCTTTTTCACTATATACGATATTCTTATACCAATGTGATTCCTTCTACAATGTTGAGGACATCTCCATATCCAGCCTTCTGAACTAGGCGGTTCATTCCATCTAGGACCTCTTCCTTTGAAAAGTCATGTTCTGTTAGGAAGTTTTCATTTTTCTCTGCTAAATATTGATAGAACAAGACTGCCGCAGCAACATTTTCTTTATCGGAATAATCGATATTATCCAAGAGCTGATTTTCTGCTTCGTTTATCTCTCCCCGGTCAATCATCTTTAGAAAATCTACAAGCCTTTTCCCTGAGACCTCATATCCATTATCTTTTTCCATTTCTACTGCAACATATTTCTTACCCAGCATCAACGAAAAAAGTACCCTCGCCATTTCTTTAATTATGCGCATAATGTAGTCTTTCTCATCTTCAAATGTCATAATGCACCTCCACTCTTATACGCAAATACATCATTTCCTGTGCCTGAATGAAATAGCTGCCAACGCTCTAAGTACTACAAAAGATATGATAAATATGATACTCAAAAAAGCTATCGACAACTGAAACTCATTTCTTGCAGAATACCTAATTGCAATAATATAAAATGGTACTGTAAACACTAATGAAGTAACTGCACTGACAAGTATATCTCTGCTTATGATGTCCGAGTCCTTCTTTGATCCATTCCATGCTCCTGCTCTGACAACAAGCGTCAGATACACAATACCTCCGACTAAAATAGCTGCCGTTTCGCCGATTACCATCTTCATGTCGACATACATTATCAACTGTGCAACAATAGCAACTGCACTTACCATAAATATAATAATAAATCCATAACTGCTTGCTTTTACAGCTTCTTGTCTCTGAATATCGGTATAATCAGCTACCGTATTCAAGGTTGCTTTTAGTTCTTTATCCATCTCGCTTTTCCTTTCTCCATTAAGAAGCTCCTTAATATCAATATCATAGTAATCAGCGAGTTCTATCATTATTGAAAGATCAGGCATATTTGATCCCGTCTCCCATCTCGAAACAGTTCTCCCCGACACACCTAATATTTCAGCAAGTTGCTCCTGGGTTAAGTTTTTCTCCTTACGAAGCTCACGTAAAAATGCTCCTATCTTCTGTGAATCCATGTGTTCCTCCCTTCACACACAGAATATAAAAAGGTTTCTAATCAGTACACGACATAAAGCGAGAAAATGCCGTTTTTATGCCATTAGACAGACTTGTCTACTTCATTATAGCCTTAAAAATAGCAGTACACAATTTAATAAATCATGTACTGCCATGCGCTCACTTATTCGTTATATCTGTTTTAATTTGGTATTGGTCCACCGATTACCATTGAGAAATATAGTGTCATCAGAACTACAATTGGCAAAATCAACAATCCGATGCCCAAAGTTAACGCCTTTGTATAGGTAAGCTTCTCTCTTTTCCTATGAATACTGATTGCTATAAGTAAAGCTGAAACACACAGACAGGCAATAGGAAGACAGACAAAAATGAACCCTTCTATATGCATCAGGTCAATCAAAAATAGTAGCATTACCATAATTAGCGTGGACGCTATCCCGATG
>CADBPM010000112.1 GCA_902796595.1 uncultured Lachnospiraceae bacterium
AAATAATTGCGGATAGAGCTTGCTCTATCCAGCATTAATTCTCGGCGACGTTTATCGTAAACGAAATTACTTATTTCGTTTACGATATGTTAAACAATTGGGGTCTTCAGTGCTTTTCCTCCACTCCTTGGATACTTTGCCGGTGTGTTCTTTATTTTATCTATTACAACAAGACACCTTTCATAGTCTGTATTATTCAGCGTAAATTTTGATGTTTTATCAATCTTTCCGCCGAGTACATTGATTGCCTTCTTTGCAGACTTAATCTCCTCTTCTGCATTTTTAGATTTATAAGAAACAAATATTCCGCCTGTCTTTACATACGGAATACAGAACTCACATAAGGATGGCAAAGATGCAACTGCTCTCGATACTACAAGATCATAACTTTCTCTGTGCTCTCCCTTACTCTGTAATTCCTCAGCTCTCGCATGAATAGTACAGATATCCTTCAGTTCCAATGAGTTTATTACTTCATTCAAAAAATTAAGTCTCTTATTTAATGAATCCAGCAATACCACTTTAATATGTGGAAAAGCTATTTTTAACGGAACACCTGGAAAACCTGCACCTGTTCCCACATCAAGCATGGTTGAAATCTTATCCATTTCAACCACTTTACTGATCATAAGGCTGTCTACAAAATGTTTTATGACAAATTCTTTAAAATCGGTAATTGCAGTAAGATTCATCACCTTGTTTGTTTCAATGACTTTTTCATAATAACTAAGTAGCTTATCACACTGCTCATCAGAAAGAATAATACCTTCGGCATTACACCTGTCAATGAGGAATTGTTTTTTTTCATCCATGATCATCCTTTCTTATCAGAAGAATGGCTTCTGTTCCATTGTTCAATATAAATAAGCAAAACAGATATATCCGATGGAGAAACACCAGATATTCTGGATGCCTGTCCTATCGATTCAGGTCTTATATCAGCAAGCTTCTGTCTGGCTTCTTTGCGGATATTATCAATATTTTCATAGTCAATACCGTCTGGTATCAGCCTGTTTTCCATCTTTTTAAACTGTTCTACCTGACGTTTTTCCCTTGCTATATAGCCTTCATATTTTATATTGATATTTACCTGTTCAGCTATCTCATCGCTAAGTTCTTTTCTTTCTTTATCAAGCGGTGCGATTTTTTCATAATCAAGCTCAGGTCTTCTGATAAGTTCTGCAAGAGATACAGCCGTATTAAGCGGTGAACTGCCATTTTCAGATAGAAAAGTCTGTACTTCCTTATTACCGCTTATCATAGTATCTTTCAGTCTTTCAACTTCATTATCGATAGCTGTGATCTTATCACATAGAGCCTTATATCTCTCATCGGAAATAAGACCTATTTCATGTCCAAATCCTGTAAGTCTAAGATCTGCATTATCCTGACGCAGTAAAAGTCTGTACTCCGCCCTACTGGTCATCATTCTGTATGGTTCATGCGACTCCTTGGTAACAAGGTCATCTATCAGAACTCCTATATAAGCATCCGACCTCTTTAAAATAAGCGGCTCACGATCACTTAATTTCATTGCGGCATTTATACCTGCAATAAGTCCCTGCGCTGCTGCTTCCTCATAACCACTTGAACCATTAAACTGTCCTGCAGCAAAAAGTCCGGAAATTATCTTAAATTCAAGTGACGGTTTAAGCTGTGTGGCATCTATGCAATCATACTCTATTGCGTATGCATTTCTGACTATCTGACAATGTTCAAGCCCTGGAACAGATCTGTACATTGCAATCTGAACATCCTCAGGCATTGAAGAACTCATTCCATCAACATAAACTTCATTAGTATAATTACCTTCTGGCTCGATAAATACCTGATGTCTGTTATGATCCTTAAATCTCATTACCTTATCTTCTATAGAAGGACAATACCTTGGACCGACACCCTTTATCTCGCCTGAATATAAAGGTGACCTATCTATATTTTCCCTAATAATTTCATGAGTAGTTTCATTAGTATATGTTAAATAACATGGAACCTGCTCTCTCTCAATATCAGAAACCTTATTGGTAAATGAAAAAGGTACTAATTTATCATCCCCATATTGAGGCGTCATCTTTGAAAAATCAACGGTTCTTTTATCCACTCTGGCTGGAGTACCTGTTTTAAATCTTCTAATTTTTATTCCAATTTTTTCCAGAGATTCAGATAAATGTGTTGCCGCCATCAGACCATTAGGACCGGTTTCTGTAATACAATCACCTGTAATACATCTTGCCTTGAGATAAGTGCCTGTAGCTATTATTGCAGCCCTGCATGGATAGATTGCATCTGAATAAGTTCTTACTCCTGTAACAGCACCGTTTTCAGTAAGAATTTCCGCAACTTCTCCCTGCTTTATTGTAAGTCCCTCTGTATTTTCAAGCACCTGTCTCATTGACTTGCTGTATGCCTGCTTATCAGCCTGAGCACGCAGCGAATGTACTGCCGGACCCTTACTTGAATTAAGCATTTTGGACTGGATAAATGTTCTATCAATATTTTTTCCCATTTCACCGCCAAGGGCATCTATCTCTCTTACAAGATGCCCTTTTGACGTACCGCCGACATTGGGATTGCATGGCATCATTGCAATACTGTCTACACTGACAGTAAACATCAATGTCTTTTTACCAAGTCTTGCTGCCGCAAGTGCTGCCTCACACCCTGCATGGCCTGCTCCTATAACTACAACATCATAATTCTCGTATGTATGTGTCATATCATTCCTTACTTTCCCATACAAAAATCAGAAAAAATCTTATTCACAAGATCTTCTGATGAAATATCACCAGTTATTGTTCCCAATGAATTATAGGCATTCATAAGGTCTATAGTATAAAAATCTTCAGACATACCATCATCCATTGATTTTTTTACAAGTTTCAAACTCTCAAGTGCATCTCTTACTTCTGCTTCCTGCCTCATATTAGAAATATAAATTTCATTATTCAGATCAATCTCGTTATTAAAAAACATTTCCTTGATCTTATCTTCCAGAGTATCAAGTCCTGTTCTGTTTGCCGCACTCATTTCAATCAAAGGAAGTTTAAACTTTTCTCCCAACTTAGAAGCATTTATTTTCGAATCGAGATCTGTTTTATTAAGTATGATAATACACTTATGTCCTTTTATAAGCTCTGCAATTTCTATATCTTCGCCAGTAAGCTCTCTTGAAGAGTCCATCACAAATAAAACAAGATCCGCTTCAGAAAGATGTTTTTTTGCTCTTTCAATACCGATTCTTTCTATTTCATTATCTGTATCTCTTATACCGGCAGTATCAACAATATTTAAAGAAATGTCTCCTATATTGATATTTTCTTCTATAGCATCTCTTGTTGTACCCGGTATATCAGTAACAATAGCTATATCAGAACCGGATATGTAATTTAAAAATGAAGACTTGCCCACATTAGGTTTTCCAACTATAACTGTTTTTATTCCCTCTTTTATGAGTTTTCCATTTTCAAAATTCTTTATTATCTGCTCCAATTTAGCTATTTCATCATTTATATGTCCAGATAATTCCTTAATCCTTTCTTCATCCAAAGGAATATTTTCCGGATCATCCAGCGAAGCTTCTATCAGGGCAACGTCTGATAATATCTGATTTTTAACAGGATTTATTTTTTCTCTTATACCACCTGACAACTGTTTTTCAGCAGATTTTAAAGCGTAATCATTTTGAGCTTTGATCACATCCATAACAGCTTCGGCCTGTGAAAGGTCTATTCTTCCATTTAAAAATGCTCTTTTTGTAAATTCACCGGGTTCGGCAATTCTTGCTCCGGTTCGTATTGCCAGACCAAGTATTTTTTTTGTAACATAAGAACCGCCGTGACAATTTATTTCAACAATATCTTCTCTTGTATAAGTTTTCGGTGACTTAAAAAAAGAAACAAGCACCTCATCAATTCTTTCTTCTCCATCATAAACGTATCCATGATGAATTGTATGTGAACTTACACACTTGATTTTAACATCATCCCAATGTAAAAGTTTTTTTGCAATATCGAATGCTTCCTCACCGCTGATTCGTATGATATTTATACCCGAATTACCCATAGCAGTAGAAATTGCAGCAATAGTATCTGTCATAACTTATTTCCTATCCAATAAGAAAGCCGGACAAAAGTCCGGCTTTCTTAAAACATCAAACATTAGTCGTTGCATCAGTTTCAGCATTTGAACCCTTTTCTGACTGATAACGATCATTTTTTCTTGGTCTGTCATTTGAAAAACGTCTGTTTGAATAATTACTCTTATAACCACCATGACTGTAACCGCCATAAGATGATTTACGGCCATAAGGCTTTTTATTTCTGTCAGAATAATGTGAACTTTTTCTTTTTGCATAAGCCTCTTTGGTAAGAGAAACTACAACCTTACGATAAGGCTCTGCACCTTCACTATGAGTATCAATATCTTCATCAAGCTGAAGTGCCGAATGAATAATCCTTCTTTCAAATGAATTCATCGGTTCAAGTGATACTGAATGTCCTGTTCTTTTAACCTTCGAAGCTATATTTCTGGCAAGATTTTCAAGTGTTTCCTTACGTCTCGCTCTATAATCTTCCGAATCAAGCTTAACCTTGATATACTTGTCACTTTCTTTATTTACAACAAGACTCGTCAGATATTGAAGTGAATCTAAGGTCTGACCTCTCTTTCCGATAAGTATTCCCTTATCCGGAGTATCTACAGTTACAACAAGTTCACCTTCATTTTCATCATACTCTGAAGATTCAGTAAACTCAATCTCCATAGCAGAGAAAACATCCTTTAAAAATATATCGGCTAACTCTCTTATTTCCGCTGGAGAAAGGCTCTTGCCTGACCTCTTCTTTTCAGAATTATCTTTCTCCTCAGAAAGAAATTCTGTATCAGACTCTATAGCAGAAGAAGCAACATTTTTCTTAATTTCTGCGTCATCCCTCAAATCATCGCTGCTCTTGACTCTCGCCTTTATTACAGCTGGTTTTGCTCCGATTCCCAAGAAGCCGCTTTTTCCTTCATCAACGATCTCATATTCAAGCTTATCTAAAGTTATCATAAGCTCAGCAAGGGCTTCTGTTACAGCTTCATCAATTGTTTTTGCTGAAAATTCTCTCCATGTACTTTCCATATCTATACCTCATCAATCCTTTTTAAGCATATTAGCTACCTTAGAAATGTCACTGGTATGATATTCGCCTTCTGCTCTGTAATAATCTGTTATCTTATAATTTTTAAGTTTCTTTGTTATGCCCTTCTTTGCCTGCTGGTCTGAAGTCTTATCTCCTATAGAAGCCGTATCCAGATTGGCAATTGATTTTGTTGAAACATTAGCATACTGATTGAATTTTGCAGGATCTGGCAATTTACCTTCTGCAATAAGCTTTGCCTTTTTTTCTGCTGCCTTCTTCTGGTTCTTTTCGATCATCGCATCAATATCAATCTTCTCAAAATACTTGTTAAATCCAATCTGCTGAACAAGTGAGAATAAAGAACCTGCGATCCAATATATACCAATACCTACAGGAAATGAGAAACACCAGAATACCGTCATAAGCGTCATGACAATATTCATGTTCCTTGTCATTGCTGCAGCCTGATCATTGGAACCTGTACTTGGCTGATTTGCGCTTATTATTTTCATTGAAATCCACTGAAATACAGCCGCAAGTATAGGTATGACTATTGTTATACTTGTAAAAGATGGTTTATCTGTAATAAGGAACAAACCGAATACATTATTGATATGAGCAACCTGAACAGAAACTGAGTTGAGCGTATCAGCAATAGCAGGCAATCCTGCTGCAAGCTGGTGCCATCCTTCAGTATTAAGTGTACTTAATACATCTATTACATTATTTACAGTTGGCGCATCACCTAATCTCATCGCAGCCTGACCTGCCGCAACATCCTTAAGGACATCCATATATCCTGGCTGCCCCTGTACAGCTACAGCTGCAGTGTTATAAATTTCCTTTATGCTTGGTATGTAAGCAGGAACATTCTGAATAACCTGGTACAATCCGATCATTATAGGAAATGTGATAAGAAGCGGAAGGCATCCAAGCAATGGATTTGAACCATATTTCTGGTATACTTCCTGCGTCTCCATTGCCATATTCTGCTGGGAGAGTGCGTCAGATTTACCCTTGTATTTCTCCTGAATAGCCTGAATTTCAGGGTTCATTTTTGACATAAGTTTAGATGAAAGCTGCTGTCTATAATAAATAGGTATCATCAAAGCTCTCATCAAAAAAGTAAATATAAATATGCAAAGTGCTGCATTTGTTATTCCGAAATTAGCGAAAAATTCGTATATTCCGCTTATAACGTGACCAAGGACCCACGCAATAGGTCCTACGATCTTACCCTGATACTGGGTAAGAACAATTATAGAGTTAAACAAAATAAAACCTCCGACCGGAACTGTAAGGACTTATGAGGTTTGCTTTTACGGTACAGGATCATATCCCCCTTTAAACAAGGGATTACATCTTAATACCCGTTTTACGGCAAGAAATGCCCCCTTTAAAGCTCCATATTTTTCAATAGCCTGAATTGCATAAGTTGAACATGATGGTATGAAGCGACATACAGGACCACCTTTTAACGGCGAAATATATCTTTTATAAAACCTGATAAGAAAGATCAAAATTTTTTTCATTTTACATCACTCTTCTTAAGAATATGATGAAGTCTGCATAAATGCAGGAATGCACTTTCAATATCACTGTATTTTCTGCCTTTAGCACTTGCTCGCGCAATAATTACTATATCGTATCCCTCTAAAACCCTCTCCTGATTTATCCTTATACTTTCTCTTATGAGTCTTGTCAGTCTGTGTCTGACAACACTGTTGCCAACTTTTTTACTAACTGATATCCCTTTTCTGATATGATCGGTCCCGTTTTCTAAAATATACATTACTAAATAGCGGTTGGCGTACGACTTTCCATTGCTATAAACTTTTCTAAAAGTCTGCGTATCACGAATTGATTCTGGTGCCATATATTTTCCTATATAAACAAATGGACACCGGCCGTGTAAGCCTGTGTCCTATGCAGATGCTCAGGCAGATAACTTACGTCTTCCCTTAGCTCTTCTTCTGGCTAATACTCTTCTGCCATTAGCTGTCTTCATTCTCTTGCGGAAACCATGAACCTTAGATCTCTGTCTCTTCTTTGGCTGATATGTCATTTTGCTCTGACTCATTTTAAAACACCTCCTGAGGTATAATCTCTTCAATATATTATTTGCGGCGGGACAGACCGCTAAACATAGTTATAATATCAGTAAAGCTGATAAAAATCAAGTATTTATCACAAATTCCTATTATAAACTTTTTCATTTCGCTTTACCACCCTTTTCCAAACAAGATAAAGAGTATATAATGATTCCTCGACATACATCATTTCCACATGGCTTCAACCATCTATTCACATTTAGAGGCTCAGCTTATCAACAATTTGCTATTTATACAAAAAAGTTATCCACTAAATGTTGATAACTTGTGGATAACTTTTCATTGAATCTGTTTTTTCAGTATTTATGCACAGTCAGAGCTGTGGATAAATGTGAATTTATTATCATCCTTATGTGGATTCCACTAATTATCCACATTTATTCACTGTGTTTTCAACGTATTATCCACTTCTCTTTCTTCATTATCCACAACATTAACATTTCCACCGCTTGTTTTTTTCACCATGTTGTTATAGAATATTAAACTGTATAAGGGATTATTAGCCTCAAAAACTAACTTTCCCTGTTTAGCCGATATATTATATAACATACCCACCCTGTTTCGCTTTAAGAGCCTTACAGGGCCTATTATGTGCATTACAAATAAGGAGCAATTATCAATGAATTCTAAGGTTCAGTCAAATTGGGATCAGATACTCTCAGTTCTTCAAACCGAGTATGAGATCAAGCCAATCGCATTTAAAACATTTATAAAGCCTCTAAAAGTCCATGATGAAACTGATGAAGTGGTTACTCTGCTGATTGATGATGAATCACTTGCTCCTTATGATAATACAATAGACTTCATAAATAAAAAATACGGTCTCTTCATAAGAAATGCTATCGAAGAAGTAACAGGAACTGCCTACAGTCTCGAGTATATCTCTCCTGATAAACTTTCTTCCTATACGAAAAAGAAGGATGTTGTTTCAGACCTGAAAAAAAGAGCTGCTGCCGCAAATTTGAATCCGCGCTATACTTTTGATACATTTGTGGTCGGTGCAAACAATAAATTTGCTCATGCCGCTTCGCTTGCTGTAGCTGAATCCCCGGCTGAAATATACAATCCTCTCTTTATATATGGAGGCGTTGGACTCGGAAAAACTCACCTTATGCATTCAATAGCTCATTACATCCTTGAAAATGATGAGAATGCCAAGGTTCTTTATGTTACAAGCGAAAACTTTACCAATGAACTTATTGAAAGTATCCGCGGTGGAAATGGCACTCCAAGCGAATTTCGCGAGAAATACAGAAATATAGACGTTCTCCTTATCGATGATATACAGTTCATAATAGGAAAAGAAGCAACTCAGGAGGAGTTTTTCCATACTTTTAACGAGATGCATGAAAAACACAAGCAGGTAATCATCTCATCAGATAAACCTCCTAAGGAATTTATAACACTTGAGGACAGACTGCGTTCACGATTTGAATGGGGTCTTATTGCCGACATCCAATCACCTGACTACGAAACAAGAATGGCTATACTCCGCAAAAAAGAAGAAATGGATGGCCTTAATATCGATAACGATATCCTTGACTATATAGCTTCAAATATAAATTCAAATATAAGAGAACTCGAGGGGGCACTCACTAAAGTAGTTGCCTTAGGTAAGCTTGACCATAAACCTATAAACCTTGAGCTTGCAGAAGAAGCTCTCAAAGACATCATCTCACCTCAAAATAAAAATGAGATTACTGCTGAGCATATAGTCAATGTTGTCGCAGATCAATATAATCTTGATGCCTCGGACATCATAGGCACCAAAAAAAGCAAAAGTATCGCTTATCCAAGACAGATAGCCATGTATCTTTGCAGAAAACTGACGCCTATGAGTTTCTCAGATATTGGAAATTATCTTGGAAAACGTGATCACTCTACGATTTTACATGGCTTCGACAAGATCACTACTGATCTCGATGATGAAAAAAAGCAGGGTAAATCAGAATTATCAGATCGTATAGACGTTCTTATAAAAAAACTTGCACCTTAATCATATATCCACATCATGCTCGATCTCTTTACTTATTTGTTGACAATCTGGGCTTTATTTGTGGATAACGTGTGGATTGTTGTGGATATATTGTGGTTTTAGTGTCCTTTTTACGTGGATAGTGTGTGAATCTATCTTTTTCCAATAAACTTTTTCATATACTTTTCCACTGACTTATACCTACCTCTGTTTGGCTGTCTATGCAGACTTCAGAAGTTTTCAACAATTTCACACGCTCTACGACTACGACTAAGCTATATTTATATATATTTAGCATACCGCCTTCTCTACGACGAAAGGAGTTTCTCATGTTCATAACCTGCAATCAATCAGATCTTATCAAAACACTTAATATTGTTATAAGAGCAGTACCAAGCAGATCTACTATAGATATCTTATCCTGTGTTGTTATAAAAACAATAGGAGATACTATAAATTTAGTCGCTAATGACATAGACTTTGGTATAGAGTCTGTTCTTTCTGGAACTGTAAATGAGGGTGGTTCCATTGCACTTGGTGCAAAGATATTTACTGATATTGTCAGAAAATTACCAAATGATACTGTAACCATAAAAACAGATGATACATTAAGAGCAACAATAACCTGCGGAAAATCAGTCTTTAAAATAGCCGGAAGAGGGACTGATGATTATCCGGATCTTCCAGAAGTAAAAAAAGATAAGAAAATAACTATTTCACAGTTTTCACTGAAAGATGTTATAAATAAGACTATCTTTGCAGCTTCTACAAATGAGACCGTCAAAATACTTACAGGAGAATATTTTGAAGTTTCTGATAACAGATTAAGGGTTACTGCTCTTGATAATCACAGAATTGCTGTACATTCAATCGATCTTGTCGATAATAATGACAATGTAAAAGCAATAATCCCTGCCAAAACACTTAACGAGGTAAGCAGGATAATATCAGGTGAAGTAAGCGAAAATATCGATATATATTTTGATCAGCGATTCCTTGTATTTGAATTTGATGATACAGTAATAACATCACGCCTTATCGAGGGTGATTATATAGATATTCATAAAATGATATCAGACGACTATGAAACCAAGGTCCATTTAAACAGAATTTCATTATTAGAGCAGCTGGATTCTGCATCACCGCTCATAACTGAAAGTGAGAAAAAGCCTATAATATTTGATATTACAGATAAAAACATGAATTTAAGTGCCAATACTTCGATAGGTTCGCTTAATTCAGACATGGATATAGAAAAAGAGGGCAGGGATATAATGATAGGTTTCAACCCTCATTTTCTTATGGATGCCGTAAAAGCGATTGATGATGAGACGATAGATCTCTATTTTACAAATCAAAAGGCACCATGTTTTATAAAAGATGAAGATAACAGTTACAAATATGTTGTACTTCCGGTAAATTTTAGTACATCAGATGTGGAGTAAAAAATTGGAAACTATAAAGATAAAAGATGAATTTATAAAGCTCGGGCAGGCTATGAAACTTGCCGGGCTTGTTGGAAATGGCTCGGATGCCAAGGAAATAATTCAGGATGGAAATGTAAAAGTTAACGGAGAAGTAGATACAAGACGCGGAAGAAAACTTGTACCGGGAGATATATTTTCATACAATGGCACAGATGTGAAGGTTCTTTAAAATGTGGATCAAGTCAGTCGGGCTAAGTGATTTCAGAAATTATAGTTCTCTTGAACTAAAGCTGTCAAAGGGACTTAATATTTTTTATGGCGCCAATGCTCAGGGAAAGACAAATCTTCTTGAGGCATTGTTTGTAGCCGGAACAACAAGAAGTCATAAGGGAAGTAAAGATAGAGAGATGATAAGGCTTGGCTGTGAAAGTTCTCATATAAGACTCATCATCGAAAAAAAAAGATCTGAGCGAAGAATTGATATGGAGCTCAGAAAAAACAGGGCAAAGGGAGCGGCTCTTGATGGGCTTCCAGTCAGAAGGTCTGTTGATATATTCGGTATACTTCAGATAATCTTTTTTTCTCCGGAGGATCTTAACATGATAAAAGAGGGGCCGGGAATAAGAAGAAGATTTATAGATACAGAGCTGTCGCAAATAGATAAAGTCTATTTATACAATCTTACAAATTTCAACAAGGTGCTTAAGCAGAGAAATGATCTGCTTAAACAGATATCTTCAAATTCTGAGCTTGAAGATACGCTGGATATATGGGATGAGCAGCTTGTAAATTACGGAGTGTCTGTTATAAAAAGCCGCCAGAAATTTATGAAAGACATTAATGAGATTGTAGGTCCGATCCATAAAAAGTTATCTGGCGGGATTGAAATGCTTAAAGTTGAATATCTTCCGTACGTCGGCGTAAATGAATTTGAAAAGAAACTGATTTCAGGCAGAAAGTCGGATATATGGAGGAAGACTACTCAGACTGGACCGCATAGAGATGACATCATTTTCAAAATCAATGAAAATGATGCAAGAAAGTTTGGATCGCAGGGACAGCAAAGGACAGCAGCTTTGTCTTTAAAGCTTGCTGAGATTGAGCTTACAAAGAGAGTTTCCGGAGAAGAACCTGTTCTTTTGCTTGATGATGTGCTTTCTGAACTTGATCGTAACAGGCAGAACCTACTTCTTTCAGAAATAGGTGATATACAGACCATGATAACCTGTACAGGACTTGAAGAATATGTTGAGAAAATGCGTAATGATGCGGCTGTGTTTCAGGTAAGAGCAGGCAGCATTTACAGAGAATAGGAGCAATAAAAATATGCAGGAATATGGAGCAGATCAGATTCAGATACTTGAGGGATTGGAGGCGGTCAGAAAAAGGCCGGGAATGTATATCGGTTCCACTTCTGTAAGGGGATTGCATCATCTGGTTTATGAGATTGTAGATAATTCCGTTGACGAAGCACTTGCAGGAGCATGTACTCATATTCAAGTTTTTATAAATCAGGATAATTCGATTACTGTTGTTGATGACGGCAGAGGAATACCTGTTGGAATAAACCATAAATCCGGACTTCCTGCAGTTCAAGTTGTATTTACTGTTCTTCATGCAGGAGGGAAATTTGGCGGTGGCGGATATAAGGTATCAGGCGGTCTTCATGGAGTTGGTGCTTCTGTAGTCAATGCGCTTTCAGAATGGCTTGAAGTTGAGGTATGTCGAGATGGAAGAAAATATAAACAGAGATATGAAAGAGGAAAAGTAGTGTATCCTCTTAAAGACGAGGGTCCATCTGATGATCATGGAACAAGAGTAACATTTTTACCTGACAAGGAAATTTTTGAAGAGACAGTATTTAACTATAAAGTTGTAAAACAGCGCCTTCGTGAAATGGCATTCTTAACAAAAGGCTTAAGGATAAGTCTGACTGATAAGAGAGAGGACCCTGAAAAAACAGATTCTTTTCACTATGAAGGCGGTATTAAAGAATATGTTCAGTACTTAAACAAGAGTACAAGTCCGCTTTATGATCAGATAATATATTGCGAGGGTACAAGAGGAGATATTCAGGTAGAAGTTGCATTCCAGCACAATGACGAATACAACGACAACTGCTACACCTTTGTTAATAATATAAATACGCCTGAAGGCGGAACACATCTTACAGGATTTAGAAATGCTATAACAAAGACTTTTAATGATTATGGCAAGACAATGAAACTTCTCAAGGATTCAGACCCTGCACTTACAGGAGAAGATATTCGAGAGGGTATGACAAGTATTGTAAATATTAAGATTCCTGAGCCACAGTTTGAAGGTCAGACTAAACAAAAACTTGGAAACAGCGAGGCAAGAGGGGCAGTTGAAAGTGTTGTAACAGAACAGTTACAGATATTTCTTGAGCAGAACCCTTCAGTTGCCAAGGTGATAATAGACAAATCTCTTGTTTCCATGCATGCAAGAGAAGCCGCAAGAAAAGCAAGAGATCTTACCAGAAGAAAAACTGCACTTGAAAATATGAGTCTTCCGGGAAAACTTGCAGATTGTTCAGATAAAAATCCTGATAATTGTGAAATTTATATCGTTGAGGGTGATTCTGCGGGAGGTTCTGCGAAGGAAGCAAGAGACAGGAAAACTCAGGCAATCCTACCGCTCAGAGGTAAGATCCTCAATGTTGAAAAGGCAAGACTTGACAGGATTCTTGGAAATAAAGAAATTCAGGCCATGATAACTGCGTTCGGTACAGGTATTCATGATGATTTCGATATTTCAAAATTAAGATATAACAAGATCATCATTATGACAGATGCCGATGTTGATGGTGCACATATAGATACTCTTATGCTTACATTCCTATACAGATTTATGCCGGAACTTATAAAGCAGGGGCATGTATATCTTGCGCAGCCGCCTCTTTTCAGAGTAGAGAAAAATGGCAAGATTTACTATGCGTATAATGATGATGAACTTAACAGCATAATGGAAAAGATTGGCCGTGACAGCAATAACAAAGTTCAGCGTTATAAGGGGCTGGGCGAAATGGATGCTGAACAGCTCTGGGATACGACTATGGATCCTGAAAAGAGGGTACTGCTTAAGGTTATAATGGATGAGGAGACAACATCTGAAATAAATCTTACATTCAGCACTCTTATGGGAGATAATGTAGAGCCCCGCAGGGAATTTATTGAGGAACATGCCAAGTATGTGCAGAATCTTGATCTTGTATAATTATACATAAACGTATTTATATACATTTTAAATTAATAATTATACATAAAAATAAAAGGCAGGATAATGGATAACAATATTTTTGACAAAATAAATGAAGTAGATCTGAAGCAGACAATGGAGCAGTCCTATATAGATTATGCCATGTCTGTAATAGCTCAGCGTGCACTTCCGGATGTAAGGGATGGTATGAAGCCTGTACAGAGAAGGATTCTTTATGCTATGCGTGAGCTTGGTAATACACCGGATAAGCCGCACAGAAAGTGTGCCCGTATAGTAGGTGACACCATGGGTAAGTTTCATCCTCATGGTGATACCTCTATCTACGGCGCACTTGTTTATATGGCACAGAGTTGGTCGGAAAGATATCAGCTTGTTGACGGGCACGGAAATTTTGGATCTGTAGATGGCGACGGTGCTGCAGCCATGCGATATACTGAGGCAAGATTGACAAAAATGTCTGTTGAAATGCTTTCGGATATCGAAAAAGATACTGTTGACTTTATTCCAAATTTTGATGAGACAGAGAAAGAACCTACTGTTCTTCCATCAAGATTTCCAAATCTCCTTGTCAATGGCGCCTCCGGTATAGCAGTTGGTATGGCAACCAATATACCTCCGCATAATCTTAGCGAAGTTATAAATGCCATTGTAAGAATAATGGACAACAGGATTGAGGAAGACAGGGATACTGACCTTGAAGAGATAATGCAGATCATAAAGGGTCCTGATTTCCCTACAGGTGCAGAAATTCTCGGAAGAGCAGGAATTGAAGAGGCATATCGTACCGGCCGCGGCAAGATAAATGTAAGAGCAGTTACAGATATTGAGCCAATGGCAAATGGAAAAAACAGGATAGTAGTAACTGAACTTCCTTATGGAGTAAATAAGGCAAGGCTTATTGAAAATATTGCTGGACTTGTAAGAGACAAAAAGCTTGATGGAATAACTGAGCTCCGTGACGAGACAAGCCGCGACGGTATGCGTATATGTATAGAGCTCAGGAGGGATGTCAACCCTCAGATAATGCTTAATAAGCTTTACAAACATACTCAGCTTCAGTCTGCTTATGGAATCATCAATCTTGCGCTTGTACATAATGAGCCGGTTGTAATGAATCTTAAGCAGATGCTTGGATATTATATAGAGCATCAGGAAATAGTTGTCCGCAGAAGAACCCAGTATGAATTAAATAAGGCTGAAGAAAGGGCTCACATACTTAAAGGATTGCTTATTGCACTTGACGATATTGACGAAGTTATAAATATCATCAGATCAAGTGCAAACACAAATGAAGCTAAACAGGGACTTATAGCAAGGTTTGCTCTTGATGATGTTCAGGCACAGGCTATTGTTGATATGCGCCTCAGAGCTCTTACAGGTCTGGAAAGAAGCAAGCTTGAAAATGAATTTAAAGAGCTTGAGATTAAGATTGCGGAATATAAGGCTATTCTTGCAGATGAAAAGAAGCTTTTAGGTGTCATAAAGAGTGAAATCACTGTTATCAGGGATAAATATGGCGATGAACGTCGTACAAAGATAGTACATGATGATTCAGAAATAACAAATGAGGATCTCATTCCTGATGTAAATACTGTATTATGCATGACTCATATGGGGTATATAAAGAGAATGACTCCGGATAATTTCAAGAGTCAGAACAGAGGCGGTAAAGGCATAAAAGGAATGCAGACTGTAGACGAAGACTTTATAGAAGATATGGTGATGACTACAACACATCATTACATTATGTTCTTCACCAATAAAGGCAGAGTTTACAGACTCAAAGTATATCAGATACCGGAAGCAAGCAGAACGTCGAGAGGAACAGCTCTTGTAAATCTGCTCCAGTTGCAGCCGGAGGAGCATGTGACTGCTGTTGTCAATGTCAGAAGAGATATTGATCCGGAGGCAACATACCTCTTTATGGCAACGAAGAAGGGAATAATAAAGAGGACTCAGCTGTCAGATTTCCAAAATATAAGAAAATCAGGTCTTAATGCCATAGTATTAAAAGAAGATGATGATCTTATAGAAGTCAAGATAACTGATGGTACGAAGGATATACTTATGTTCACCAAAAATGGCATGAGTATAAGATTTGATGAAAATGATGTAAGACCGACAGGCAGAAATTCCATGGGTGTGATAGGAATGACTATGGAAGATACAGATGAAGTAGTCGGTATGCAGTTAAATAGCCAAGGCAATAAGATCCTTATCGTATCAGAAAAAGGACTTGGAAAGAGAACGGATATATCTGAATTTACAAAGCAAAAGAGAGGCGGAAAAGGACTTAAAGCATATAAACTTGCCGAAAGGACGGGGGATGTTGTAGGTGCCAAGGCTGTAAATGATGATAATGAAATAATGCTTATCACTACATCCGGAATAATAATAAGAATTGCAGTGAGCGACATTTCAGTTCTCAGCAGGATAACCAGCGGAGTAAAGCTGATGGATATCGACGGAGATGCTACAGTTGCCAAGATAGCAAAGGTCAGGGAAGGTGACAAAGATACCAGCAATGGTTCGGAGGATACAGAGTCTGACGAAGAAACAACTGAATGATTATAGACTTGTCAAAGAAAATGGAGCAGCATGCATTGTAAGCTGCTCCATTTCTTTGACAGAAGTACATATAGAGTATGACAAAAGTATCAAGGAAGCTGGGAAATACTTTTGCCACCTGTATCAGCATATACAA